>NZ_JBQVPI010000001.1:913152-976632 GCF_052438155.1 Shinella sp.
ATTTTTTTTTTTTCGCTAATTCCCGGCCCCAAATCCGCTACCCATTTTTGCTTTAATTGATCTTGAGGCGGTGCGCTGCTGTTGCAGCGCACGGCCTTGTCGTATCAGGCGTTTTGTACGCCCTGGATGGCCGAAACCTTCCACTCGCCGCCATCGCGGCGCACGAAGGTCCAGATCTCGACGGCTTCCGTGAGATTGTCCGGATCGCCGGAAACGACCTGGCCGGTAGAGCGCTCGCGCATCACGTCGATGCTTTCGTAGCGCATGGCGACGGTGGCGTATTCGTCCGCACCCTCGCGCCAGGCTTCGGCGACGTCGCCCTGCACGAGATGGATGTCGCGCACTTCGTTTCTCAGGCCCTGCGTGGCGTTGTCGCTGAGCTCTTCCGCGAGATAGGACATGGCCTCCGGCGTGGTGATCTGGCGCAGCGTGCGGAAATCTTCCGTCGCATAGGCCGCCTGTACTTCCTTGAGCATGCTTTCGAACTGCTCGAGATCGGCCTGCTTGATGCCGATCTCGTCGCCGGCCTTCGGCTGTTGCGTTGCCTGGCGGCTACCGCCGCCGATGCGCGGGATTTCGAAATCCGAGCCACCGTTCTGCGGATGGGCGTTGCGCTGGGCACCAGCGCCGGCATAGGCGGGTGCGTTCCTCTGCGCGAACATGCGGCGCAGCAACAGGAAGGCACCGGCGATCAGCAGGACCTGCAGGATCAGGCCGAGGAAGCCGATGCCACCGCCGAGCCCGGAGCCAAGCAGCATACCGACGAGGCCGCCGAGCATGAGGCCACCGAGGAGCCTTCCGCCGAAGCCGCCGAAGAGGCCCGGACGCGGATTGGTGGCATTCGTGTTGCGGCCGGCGGACGGCTGGGCCGACTGCTGGCGGGTCATCGTGCGGTCGATCGGCTGGGCATCGGTCGGCGCGGCGCGCGTGGTCGACGGCGTGGAGAATGTGCGGGTTCCCCGGCTGCCGAAACCACTGCCGGCACGGCGGGCTTCTGCCACGTCCACCAGCGTCATCATCACCATCAGCGCCATTGCCAGCATGGCCAGCCCGCGCCCAAATCCCTGTATCAAAATCATTTTTGTCACTCTCTCCCATGCGTGTTCCGGCATATCGAACCGCATATAGAGGGTAACAGGGCGGATTATAAGGTTTGGGACGTCGAAAAAAGGAAAGTGGGACAATGTGCGCCGCTGCCAGGCCGGATTGGCCCGGCAACGAGGCCTGCCTCTCTCCTTGCGTCTCCATTCCCTTGGCTTGCGAGCCCCCAAAGCAAAACGGCCGCCTTGTCGGCGGCCGTCTTCTGTTCTGTTTCCTATCCGCTTAGCTGAAGCGGCCTGCGGCATGCGCCAGCATGGTGTAGACCTTGCCGGTATCCGAGGTGAGGTAGGTCTGTGTCATCGCCTTGTCGCGATCATTGCGGGCGACGTCGGCGAGCAGCTTCTCGAAGTCCGCGATGTAGCGGTCGACGGCGGTCCGGAATTCCGGCTCGCGCTCGTACTTGCGCTTGATTTCGTCAAACGTCTGCTGGCCCTTCAGCGTGTAGAGGCGGCGGGTGAAGACGTCGCGCTCACCGCGCTGGTAGCGCCGCCACAGGTCGACCGAGGCGTCGTGATCGATTGCCCGGGCGATATCGACCGAGAGGGAGTTCAGCGATTCGACGACATGGCGCGGATTGCGGTTGTCGGCGGGACGGGCAGCCTGGGTATCGCCGCGCGGCTGGGCGAACTGGGCTTCCTCACGCGAGACGGCGCCGCGCAGGAGGTCGCGCATCCAGCCGCCTTCGCCGGCCGTCTTGCTGTCGGCTTCGGCGGGCAGGGGCTGCGCGCGCTGCGGCACGGTGGCCGTTGCGGCTCGCTCAAGGCCTAGGCTTCCGCGCAGCGGCGGTGTTGCCTCTTCGCGGGCGGGTGACACGCGAGGCTGCTGCACCGGTGTCTGGACAACGGTCGCCTGCACGGCCGGGCGGGAGACTTCCAGAGCCGAGGAAGACTTGCCGATGATGTCGGAAAGATCCTGCAGGGCCTTGATCTGCTCGCTGACGGCGCGACGCATCTGGGCGGCGTTTTCCTTGGCTTCTTCCGGCAGATCGAACGCACCGCGCTTCAGTTCGCCACGGGTCTGGTCGAGTTCCTTGCGGATCTCGGTGGCGGCGCGACGGATTTCCTCGGTTGCACCGGAGAATTTGCCGACGGCTTCCTCAACCGCTTCGCGCATCGCATCGCGCATGACGGCCGTGGCGGTTTCGGACTTCTTGCCGGATTCGGTGAGCAGGCGGTCGACATCGGAGAGCGAGGCGCCGACGCTGCCGCGCAGACGGTTTGCCACTTCCTTTGTCCGCTCCTCGGCGCGCACGAAGGCGCCCTCGACGGACTGGCCTGCTTCTTCACCGGCCTTGACCAGCGAATCACGCAGCGTGTTTGCGGCCGCTTCGGCGCGCTTCTCCGTGTCGCCGAGGATGCGGCCGACTTCGGCGAACGAACTCTGGATGCCGCCGCGCAGATTGCCGGCGATCAGGTTCGAGCGTTCTTCAGCGCGGCTGAAGGCACCTTCGACCATGCCTTCGAGCGACTGCATCGTCTTCTCGATCTCTTCCGAGCGCTGCACCAGGCCGATGGACAGCGAGCGCAGTGCATCCTGACGCTCTTCCAGCGTCGAGACGAGGTTCGACTGGGCGGCGGCGAGCAGGTCGGAGGCCTGGGCCAGGATCTTCGAATGATCCTCGAAGCGTCCGACGATACCGCCGATCTGCGAGAGCGTGCCGGCCGAAATATCGGAAAGGCGATCGACCTTGCCTTCCAGCAAGCGCGAGGTGGTGGAGACCATGTCGGAGGCGCGCTCGGCGGAGGCATTGAAGTGCTCGGCCGTGCTCGTCAGGCGGCCGTCGATGGCGCCGAGCGTCTGGCTGGCGGCATCGACCAGGCCGGAGATCGCGCCGTTGCTTTCCGAAAGGCGGGCGATCAGGCTTTCGACATTTGCCTGAAGGCCGTCTTCGATCGCACGCATCGTGCCGGCAGCTTCTTCCGTCCGTGCCGAGATTGCGGCGAGCGTATCGGAGGTGCGGGCCGAGATTGCGTTGATGAGCGCAGCATTCTCGTTGCGCAGGCGATCGGCGCTTTCGCGGGCGACGCCGCTGATGCGTTCGGCGGCTTCCCGGCCGGCAGCAGCATAGTCGTCGATGACCGGGCGGGCTTCCTCGTTGATCAGGCGCGACAGTTCTTCCGTGCGGCTGGCGAGCATCGAGTTGAGTTCGCGGGTACGATCGTCGAGCGTCGAGCGAATGGAGGCGCCACGCGCTTCCAGCGCCTTTTCGGCGTCACCCAGGCCCGCGCGCAGCGACTGCGCCTGGTTGGCGAGACGGCCTTCCGTTTCTTCGAAGCGGGCGACGGCAGAGGTGGTGGTTTCCTCGACGGCGCGGGTAAACGCTTCGTTGCGGGCGGACAGGTTGTCGGCGAATTCCTCGCCGGTGCGGGCGATGTTTTCGGCGACACGCTGGGCTTCCACGCCCATGTCCTGTGCCGCACGGGAGACGGCACCGCGCAGCGACGTGCTGAGATGTGCGAATTCCTCACCGGTTTTGGCGAGCGACTGGGCCGAGCGGATCGCTTCGGCATCCATGTCCTGGGCGGCCTGCGTGACGGCATCGCGCAGCGTTTGGGCGAGCCCGGCAGCCTTGCCGTCGATGGTGCGGTTGACGCTGTCGAGACCGATCGTCAGTGCCCGGTCCATCGTGCCGAGGCGTTCCTCGATGCGGCCGGTCTTCTCGTCGATGGTTGCGGCGATACGGTCGGCGGCCTCGCCGGAAACCCGCTCGATATCGCCGGTCCGGCTGGCAAGCGTTCCGTCGATGCGGTCTGCCGCTTCGCCGGTGACACGAGCAATCTGACCGGCGCCCTCCGTAAGAGTGCCACCGATGCGGTCTGCGGCTTCACCGGTGACACGGGCGATCTGGCCGGCGCCCTCCGCAAGAGTGCCGCCGATGCGGTCTGTGGCTTCGCCGGTGACACGGGCGATCTGGCTGGCGCGCTCAGCAAGGGTGCTGCCGATGCGTTCCACGGCTTCTCCAGAGACACGGGCGAACTGGCCCGCATGCTCTGTGAGCGTGCCATCAATGCGTTCTGCGGCTTCGCCGGAGATGCGGGAGATCTGGCCCGCGTGCTCTGTGAGGGTACCATCGATGCGTTCCGCAGCTTCGCTGGCAACACGGGCGATCTGGCCGGCACGCTTTGCAAGCGTGCCGTCGATGCGCTCGGCGGCTTCGCTGGCAATGCGTTCGATCTGGGTGGCGCGTTCGGCAAGCGTGCCATCAATGCGCTGGGCGGCTTCGCCCGTCACCCGTTCGATATCATCGAGGCGGCCGGAGAGGGCGCCTTCGATGCGATCTGCGGCGCTGGTGCTGACGCGTTCGATATCGGTGATTCGGCCCGAAAGCGCACCTTCGATACGCTCGGCCGCATCCGCGCTGACGCGTTCGATGTCGCCGACACGGCCGGCAAGCGCCGCGGCGATGCGGGCCGTCGTCTCGTCACCGATACGTTCGACTTCGGCGATCGGGCGGGAGAGGGCGTCGGAGACGCGCAGCGACACGTCGCTGCCCACGCGATCGAGATCGGCAAGGCGATCCGACAGGGTATCGGAGATGCGTGCTGCCGCGGTGTCGACGATACCGGAAACGTTCTCGACGCTGTGTTCGATGCGGGCTTCCAGCTTGCCGAGATTTTCCTCGAGCTTGCTGCCGGTCGTGTCGAAACGGGTCGCGACGCTGTCGACCGTCTGTTCCATGCGCGCGCCGAAGGCATTGGCGGCCTCGGCGATCTTGGACGAGGTCTCGCCGAGACGTTCGGCAACGGCACCCGCACTTTCCCGCACGCGGTGGTCGAGCAGGGCGGCGCTGCCGTCGATCGTGCGGCGCAGCGTTTCCTCGTGCTGTTCCAGTGTCATTTCCAGCATGCCGGCACTGGTGGCGATCGAGGTGCCGATGTTGGTCGCCTGATCGTTGAGCGTTTCGGTGAGCTGGTTGCGGCCGTCGGTGATCGCCACGTTGATGGCGTTGATGCGATCGTCGAGCGTGGCGCGGATCTGCTCGTGGGTCGAGACGAGCGAGCCGGCAAGCTCCGAGGCGCGGCCCGACAGGGCTTCGGCGATTTCGGCAGCGCGGCCGGAGAAGGCATCGGCAAATTCCGTGGCCTGACCGTGCAGGACGCCACCAAGCTGCTGGCTGCCTTCGGTGAGCACGTTTTCAACGCGGTTCGCGGCGGTATCGATGGCCGACAGCATGGAGCCGGCGCTGTTGGAGAGCACGGAGGCGAGGTTCGCCGTGCGGCCGGTGATCACTTCGTCGATCTGGCGGGCAGCACCCGTCAGAGCAGTCTCGACGCGGTTTGCGGCCGAGCCGACCGATTCTTCCAACTGGCTGCCGGTCTCGTTCAGCATGGACGACAGGGCGGCCGTGCGCTGGGACAGCGCATTGTCGATGCGGTTATGGCTCGCGGCAATCGTCGAGGTGATCTCGTCGGTACGTGCGCCGAGTGTCTCTTCCATGCGGGCCTGCGCGGCCTGGATATCGCCGGCGATCGTTGCGCCACGGGATTCAAGCGCCTGCGTCAGGCGGCGTTCGCTGTCGGAGATGCTTTCGACCAATGCCTGGCTGCGGGCACCAAGCGCATCTTCCATGCGCGTCTGTGCGGCTTCGATATCGGTGGCGATGGCCGTGCCACGGGAATCGAGCGCTTCCGTCAGGCGGCGTTCGCTGCCCGAAATGCTCTCGGCCAACGCATCGGCGCGCACGCCAAAACCGCTTTCGATACGGTTCTGCACGTCGGCGAGACCGCCGAGAAGAGTGGAGGACTTTTCCGAAAGGATGGAGCTCATGCGCTCATGCGCGCTGCTCGCCGCATGGGTGATCGCGTCGGCATGGCCGGTGACGGCGCTCTCGAAGAGTTCCTGGCCGGTGCCAAGGCTGGTGGCGAGCGCGAAGGACTGGTCGGTCAGCGTGTTGTCGAGGCGCTCGATGCTGGAGGTGAGGATGCCGTCGATCGAATCGCGGCCGCTTGCGACCGTCTCATTGATACGGGCGAGGCTTTCCATCAGCTTGGAGTCGAGCGAGCCGGCGCGCTGGTCGAAGGCCTGGGTGAATTCCTCAACGCGCTGGTCGAAGGCGCCGGCAATCTGGCCGACGGTCGTCTGCATGCGCTCGTCGAAGAAGCCCGTGCGCAGGTCAAGATCCATGACGGTATCGTCCGCCGCATTCTTGAGGCTCTGGCGGAACTGCGCGCCCTTTTCGTCGAGCGCGGCGTTCATCGACTGAATGACGTGATCGAGGCCATTGGTGACGGCGTGCTGGCCGACGGACAGGCTTTCGCTGATTTCGCGGGTGCGGGCAATCAGCGTCTCGTTCAGCTGCTTGGCGCGGTCGTTGAGCGCTGCGTTCAGTTTTTCCGTGTTGGTATCAAGCGAGCTTGCGCGGGTTTCGAACTGCTGAAGCAGATCGCGACCGCGCGAATCGAGGTTCTGGGTGAGCTGATCCAGGCGGGTGTCGAACTCGTTGGCGAGTGCGAGGCCAGACGAGCTGAGCGTCGACAGGAGGCTGTCCGTGCGGGCCGAAAGCATGGCGCCGATCGTCTGCGTGGCGCTGTCGGATTTTTCCATCAGCATGGCCGCGCGGGTATCGAGCATGGAGGCGAAAGCCTCGCCTGAGGTGGCAAGGCGCTGCGTGATGCTCTCGCCGGCACTCGCCAACTCGTCCTTGAGCTGTTCGTGTGCACCGGAAATGGAGGAGCGGACGCGCTCGGCGTGGCTGACGATCGCTTCGCGCTCGGAACCGAGTTCCTGCACCAGCGTGCGCACACGCATTTCGTTGTCCGAATAGCTGCGTTCGAGCGCGTTGACTTCGGAATGAACGAGGGTTTCGAGCTCGGTCGCACGGGCGATCGTGCGCTCGATGCCTTCGTTCATTGCCGACACTTCGCGGCGCACGGCCTGGCCGACGGACATGATGCGATCGGAGGCGACCGTTTCCGGCTCGGAGAGGCGCAGGGCGACTTCGGCCATCGAGCGGGCGGCGTTGCGCAGTTCATGGGCACGGGCGATCATGATTGCGAAAGCGAAGAACAGCATGATCGGCATGATGATGGCCACGACCATGCCGATGGCGCCGGGAAGCGCCACGAGATCGGCGATGGACCGAATCTGCCAGATCTGCGGTGCATAAAGCAGGTTCGCGACGCCGAGGCCGCCGATGACCCAGAGGATGGAGGCGAGGACCGCCATGCGGATCGGCGCGCGGCCCGAGCGTACGTCGAGCGACTTCAGGATCGCGGCCGGCGTCTTGCGGGAACCGTCATTGGCGGGGGTGAAGGCAGGCGTCTTCGGGGCAGGCTCGGGGCTCAGGTTGCGCGCCGTCTCGCCCGTTGCGGGGCGGGTTACGGGCTTTTCCTGCGTCTTGTTCGGAATGCGGCTTGCTGGCTCAGAGACATGGGCCTCCGAAGCGTCCTTCTTCGAGGGCGTCTCTGGCGTTAGATCGTCAAAGTCGATTTTCAGTGCTTCTTCGAGGGCCTGGAAGGCCTTTTCGTCGATCGACTCGATAGACTTGTTCGTCGCCATGCGGATACGCCTCGTTACCATGTCCAGGATCGGGCTTCGTGCGCGCTGCCGCTGCTCAGGCGCATTCGAACCGTCCGGTTGGTGGCCGGTCTTGCTGCATACCCTCATGGCAAGCAGCGTCCAGGCCCCCGTTCATTTCAAATTCGCTCGATAACCCCGAAGGACGAAATGGTGTACTCCGCCCACGGTTTATCCACCGGGAATATCCGGTCGTATCGTAGTGACACATTAGCCTGTATCACACAATTCATTGCCATCTCCCTTAGCCCGAAACTTAACAGGAAGTTAATTTCCAGCGAATCTGTATCGCAATGGAAAACTTGGGAAAATGGCGAATTTTCAGCCGTTAACCATAGTTTGCGATTCATGCCCACTTTGCGCCGTCTTTTAATCGGATAGGCGCGCCGGCGGCGCAGAATAGCTGTCCCATGTTCTTGCGGATACGCGGCGAAAACGCCGGACCGCATCGGCATCTGCGTGCATCACAATGAAACAAGCGTACGTAGCGTAGATAAGGATATTGGCAAATGGCAGCGCTCAACATCGCATTCGAGGCGCCCGATAATGCAGGCGGCATGTGTCCCTCAAATGGACGGCCGATCGATCTGATACACCTCGCCCGACAGACCATGGGCGACAAGGTGCTGGAACTGGAAGTGCTGCAGATGTTCGCGCGCCAGGCCCGCGAGAGCATGAAGGAAATCGCTGGCTCGGAAGGCGCTGCGCGTGCAGCTGTCGCGCACCGCCTGAAGGGCTCTGCCCAGTCCGTCGGCGCCACGGCCGTCAGCAAGGCAGCCGAGGCGCTGGAGGAAAATCCCGCCAATGCCATCGCCCTTGCGAGCGTGACCGCGGCCGTTGTCGAGGCGGAAAACTTCATCCTCAAGCTCTGCCGCTGATCGTCGCAGGCCAGTCGCCGATCGACTGGCGCGGCGGGAAAAGCCGATGCCGCGCCCGGACCAGTGAAGGCCGGGCCGGCCGGCGATGTTGACTGGGGAGGGGTTTTGTTGGAAACGTCCGCCAGAAAGCTGGCGGTGCGGCACCGTCCCTCCGCCGGTCAGCCATTCGCCCGCTCCGGGCAGCCTTGAGGATCCGGAACCCATCATGAGCAAACTCACCATCGTCGCCTTCGATGGCACGCGCCACGAACTCGATGTCGCCAAAGGCTCCACGGTCATGGAAAATGCCGTGCGCAACTCCGTGCCCGGCATCGAAGCCGAATGCGGCGGCGCCTGCGCCTGCGCGACCTGCCACGTCTATGTCGACGATGCCTGGAGCGCGATCGTCGGCCCGCCGGAAGCGATGGAAGAGGACATGCTGGACTTCGCCTATGACGTCCGCCCGACCTCGCGGCTTTCCTGTCAGATCAAGATGTCGGATGCGTTCGACGGGCTCGTGGTTCACGTGCCGGAACGCCAGGCCTGACATCATCCTTTTTTCGGAGCGTTGAATGGAGCCCGCCACTGACACCGATGTGGTTCTGGTAGGCGCGGGACCGGTTGCGCTTTTTTCCGTCTTTCAGCTCGGACTGTACGGCCTGACATGCACGCTGGTCGACAGCCTCGACCGCGCCGGCGGCCAATGCGCCGTGCTTTATCCCGACAAGCCGATCTATGACGTCCCGGGCTTCCCGAAGATCGACGGGCTGGAGCTGACCGATCGTTTGCTTGAGCAGATCGCGCCTTTTTCGCCCCGGTTTCGGTTTGCGTCGACCGTTACCGGCTTCGCGCAGCAGCCGGATGGGCGCTTTCAGGTGGCTTTGAAAGACGGTGCGTTGCTTGGTGCGAGCGTCGTGGTGGTCGCCACCGGTCTCGGCACCTTTGTGCCCAGCGCGGGAGAGCCCTCGCTTGAGGTTGGCCCGGCCCCGGCCTGGCCGCTGGAGCGTTCGGGCGATGCCTTCACCGTGGATCCGGAGCGTTTCGAGACATCGCAGCCGGGTGTCTTTGCCATCGGCGATGCCAGCCAGTATCCGGGGAAACTGCGGCTTATCCTCTCCGGCTTCCACGAGGCGGCGCTGATGACGCAGGCGGTGCGGCGCCTCTGTTTTCCGGGAGGGCGCACGACACTGGAATACACGACCTCGTCTTCACGCCTGAAGAAGAAAATCGAAGGCGCGGGCTCCGGCAAAGAATAGACGAGCAAAAAAAAGCCTCGCCGGTCGATCAAGACGAGCGAGGCCAGTAGGGCGCATCGCAACAGGAGAGGGAGGAGACACCTGCTGCTTTAATGGACGCGCCAGGAGAACCTGTTACAAACTGTTTCATGCTACTGCGGGAAGGAAAAACCCTCTTCCCGTTCACTGTTGACATGAAAATACGGTGATTTGCGGAATTGCGCTATCGCTAAAATTAACCAGTCATTTCATGCATCGAGAACGGCCCGGGCCTTGGCCCGGTCCGAATCCATTCAAACTCTTTCAAGAAGTACATGAACGGCCGCTTGGCCTTTACTGAAGTCTGCTCTTCAGCCGGTGCGTCAATAGCCGCATCATCCGGTCGTTGAAGTTCTTGGACTCGACGCGGTCGAA
Organism: Shinella sp.; assembly: GCF_052438155.1. Taxonomy (NCBI): domain Bacteria; kingdom Pseudomonadati; phylum Pseudomonadota; class Alphaproteobacteria; order Hyphomicrobiales; family Rhizobiaceae; genus Shinella; species Shinella sp. The sequence continues at coordinate 923,276 of NZ_JBQVPI010000001.1, forward strand.
GCGTGCCTGGTCGGCATCATGCTTGGAAACGGCGTCGGCCGTCACCCGGTCGACGCGGGCCTGCATGCGTTCGCAGTCGGCCTCCGGACGCAGGGTCTTCAGGGTGCGTTCGAGGGTGCGGGCATGGGTGCGGGCGATTTCGGCGTGGCGTTCCTCGTGCCGCTTGATGTCACTTGCCAGCGTGTCCCAGATTAGGGCGAGCGATTCGGTGGCGCGTTTGCGGTTCTTCCAGCGGGGAAGGATGATCTGCGTGGACAGCGTCACCTTCGCCTCACCGACGGCGCAACGGTCGCCGCGGCGCACATAGGTTACCGAGCCGCCCCACTTGATCTTCGTCGCGCCGGGATGGCGTGATCCGCTGTGTTTCATCACGGGTCCGCGCTTGGACAGTTCTTCGTCGAGTTCGGCCGCCGTGCGCCCACCGACGGAAAAATAGGCAAAGGTTTTCGAGGTGATCGTCTCGGCGCGCGCCGGCTGAACGGCGAGGCAGGCGAGGGCGGCAAGGGCCATCAGGTGAGCGATGGTCTTCATTCGGATCAGCATTCCTTTCGCCATCGGGTTTCCCTGATGGTGTGCCAGCCAAACGGCCGGTTGAACTTCCTTTAAGCTTGGGGCATAGGCTCCGCAAGCGCAACACCCTTTCCGGGCGCCGCGGAAGAACCCTAGTTTCAGATCGGTTGATTAAAAACTAAGGTTGTTCACCAGATTCAAGGTGCTACGGCGTTTTTCACACGCCCGGTGCTTTTCTTAACCGTCGAGGGAAACCGCCATGTTTTCGCCGTTCGATCCCTCCCGCTGGGCGCTTGCCCATAGCCGCCACCTGGAGCTCGGGCCGCGTGGCATTCTCATGGCGATCGTCAATGTGACGCCCGATTCCTTTTCCGATGGCGGCCGGTTCGACAGCGCCGATGCTGCGGTGGCGCAGGCGATCCTCTGCCTGGAACAGGGCGCGGAAATCATCGATATCGGCGGGGAATCGACCCGCCCGGGCGCTGCATCCGTGACGGCGGCCGAGGAGCAGGACCGCATTCTTCCCGTCATCGAGGCGCTTGCCGGCACGACCGACGCCATCATCTCCGTCGATACTTACCGTGCCGAAACCGCCCGGCTTGCGGTCGCGGCCGGCGCCCATATCGTCAATGACGTGCATGGCCTGCAGCGCGAACCGGATATTGCCCGCGTCGCCGCCGAGACAGGCGCTGGCCTTTGCATCATGCATACCGGGCGTGACCGGGAAAAACGGCCGGATGTGGTGGAGGACCAGTATCTCTTCCTTGGCCGCTCGCTCGAGATCGCGCGCGAGGCGAACGTTGCCCGTGAGGCGATCGTGCTCGATCCGGGATTCGGCTTTGCCAAGGATACCGATGAAAACCTCGAACTGATGGCGCGTTTCGGCGAGCTTTACGGTTTCGAACGGCCCATTCTCGCCGGAACCTCGCGCAAGCGCTTCGTCGGCACTGTCACCGGCCGTGAGGCGGCGGACCGGGACGCCGGCACGGCCGCGACGACCGCGCTTCTGCGCATCGCCGGCGCGGCGGTATTCCGGGTGCATGATGTCGCAATCAACAGGGATGCGCTTGCCATGGCGGATGCTATGCTCGCCGCGGAGCGCAAGGTGAGGGCGCGCGAGGAGCGTGCCTGATACCCAGCCAGACAGGATGAAACCATGACCACCAGCTACACGATCACGCTCAAGAACTGTGCCTTCTTCGCCCGCCACGGCCTGCACGATGCGGAAGAGTTTTTGGGGCAACGTTTTTTCGTCGATGCCGAACTCGACGTCCGGCCTTTGCAGCCGCTTTCGGACGACGCGATCGAATCGACCGTCGACTACGGCGTCGCTTTCCAGGAGATCGAAAAGATCGTCACCGGCCAGCGCCGGTATCTGATCGAGGCGCTCGCCCAGGAGATCGCCACCGTCCTCTGTGCGCGCTTCCCGCAGATTTCCCGCGCGCGGATCACGGTGAGAAAACCGAACGCGCCGGTACCCGGCGTACTCGACTATGTCCAGGTGACGGTCGATCATGTCGTCTGAGCCCTTCCGCCGGGCCACGCTCGGCCTTGGCGGCAATATCGGCGATCCTGTCCGTGCAATGGCCGAGGCTTTGCGGGCGCTTGACGCGCGGCCGGATTGCCGTGTCGTTGCCGTATCGCGTCTCTACCGGACGCCGCCCTGGGGCAAGACGGACCAGGACTGGTTCTTCAATGCCTGTGCGCTGATCGAAACAAGGCTAGGGGCCGAGCCGCTGCTCGACACCTGCCTTGCCATCGAACGCGACATGAAGCGTGAACGCAAGGAGCGCTGGGGACCGCGCACCATCGATATCGATGTGCTGACCTATGAGGGTGTGGAGCAGGCCGGCGTACGGCTGGAACTTCCGCATCCGCGCATGACGGGGCGCGGCTTCGTGCTGATGCCGCTGGCCGACGTGGCGCCCGGACTGGAAGTGCAGGGGCGCACGGTGGAATCCTGGCTGAAGGATGCTGATGTCGCGGGTATCGAGCCGGCGAGCGCCGGCTCAGAATGGTGGAAGACGATTACTTGATCGAACCGACGGCGATGTCGTCGAGATTGCGGTCGAGCGACACGCCGATGACCGGGATCATCCTGTTTTCGACCTTCACCGAAATGGTGATGTTCAGCTTGTTGTCGCTCTCGAGGCGGGCGATCATCGCGCCGTTCAGCTTCTGGCGGTTGATGCCGACGACGACCTTGTTGCCGCTGACCTGGCCGGAGGTGATATCGAGACCCTTGCCGGAAGCGCCATCCAGGAACTTGCCGGTATAGCCGCTGCCCGCCTTGGTGATCAGCGCCGACATCGGCTGCTTGAAGACGCCGACGCGGCAGAAGCCGTCGAGCTGGATGCCGGCGCTTTTTGCCGGTGCGGTGTCGCCCGTCAGGTCACAGGAGAACTTGGTCCCCTTGTATTTTCCGGCGACGATTTCGCCCTTGCCCTGCCAGTTGCCGGTGACCTGCTCGAAAAATGCCTTGTCGCGCGATCCGGCGGAGGCCGGCAGAGCGAGAGTGGTGGCTGCGAGAAAGGCCGCTACGGAGGCGCGGGCGATCAAAGAGGTGCGCGGGTACATGAACGATCCTTGATAGGCGACGGCCTTTTGGCCTGCTTTAGTGTCACGAGATTTGCGCGAAAATGGTTAATGGACAGTTTCCAGCGGCCTTGCCCCCTGTCATTTGACAGGTTTGTCCGTCCGGGAATCCGGCGTGTTGCTCGTCGGTCACGCTTCGTCGCGACGACGTCCCGAGGCGCCAGGCGTCAGGTCGCCGATGAAATCGCCGATGCCGGGCCGTTTCAGCGAGCGGAAGGGCATGGGGCGGCACAGGTCCATGGCAGCGATGCCGATTCGCGCCGTCATCAGGCCGTTGATGACGCCTTCGCCAAGCCGTGCGGAGAGTTTTGACGCAAGCCCGTGGCCGAGCACCTGCTGCACGATACTGTCACCCATGGCAATCGAACCGGTGACGGCGAGGTGGGCGATGACGTCCCGCATCAGGCGCAGCATGCCGATCTTGCCCGGCCTGCCGCCATAGAGTTCCGCCATGCTGCGCACCAGCCGGCTGCTCTCGTAGACGACATAGCCGAGATCGACCAAAGCGCGCGGGCTGACCGCCGTGACGATGGACACGCGTTTGGCGGCACCGAGGATGAGGGCGCGCGCCTCGCGGTCGAGCGGCGTCATCAGTTCGCGCTCCGCAAGATCGATAAGATGGGCGGCGTCGATGATCTCGCCCTCAGTCTCGGCAAGCCGCGCCCGCCCGCGTGCCGTCTGGGGTCGGGCGGCGAGCAGATGCACGAGGCGGGCGACGATGGCTCGGCCGACTGACGGTGTCGGCGATAAGGCGGCTTCGGCAACGTCGTGCTTGATATCCTGAACGGCGGCGAGCCGGCGCAGGCCGATCAATTCGCGCATGACCATGCCGAGGAGCGCGAGAACGGCAATCGCCGCGGCGGTGATGGCGAGGTAGCCAAGCCAGTCGTTGCGGTTGAAGAGGTCGCGGATCAAAGCATCGACCCACAGGCCGATGGCGAGCGACAGGAGCAGGCCAAGGGCGCCGAAGGCGATCCGGCCGAGTGTGATGCGGCGCGGGCGGGGTGTGGCGACCGGTGGCAGGAGGTCCGGCAGATCTGCCGTCGTTGCGATGAAGGGATCTTCGGCGTCGGGCGTCAGCGTGACCGCATCGTCAAAGGCGGCGGGCGCGCGTGGCGCGGTGCGCTCCGGTTGTTTTGCTGTTGCATCCGGGGGAAGCGAGAAGGCGGCGGGCTTGCGCGGACGGTCGTTCATGCGAGCCGGTCTCCGATCAGGTATTGCAGCGCGCGGTCGAGACGGATGTGCGGCACCGACAATTTCAGGCCGCCGCCAGTCTCCTCGATATGCGGCGGGCGGAAGCGCACGAAGTTCAGAAGATGGGGTGCTTCACCTTCGGACTGTGATTCAAGTGCTTGAAAAAGTGAATCCGGATTCGCCGGCAAGTCGCCGGGAAATATCGCTGTTTTCCGCTCGCCGTCAAAGATTTCGCCATTGATCTTCTCGCCCGCCATCGGCACGCCGACGATGACCGGCAGGTCCTCGCCGTCATGCTTGACGGTCGCCTCGCGGGTGGCGCGCACGGAGGCGAGCGCCATCACCTCGATACCGGCACCGCTCATGCCGATGCGCTCGATGGCGCGCTCCACCAGCCGGCGGGTGACGGCTTCCAGCCGCGGATGGCTTTCATGATGCAGATGATCGGCCTTGGTGGCGGCAATCACGATGCGGTCGATGCGGCGCGTCACGAAGGAGGAGAGAAAGCTGTTCTGGCCGGCGCGGAAACAGTCGAGCACGTCGCCGAGGGCGCGTTCGAGATCATGCACCGCCTCGGCACCGCGATTGATGGCCTGCAGCGCATCGATGAGCACGATCTGCCGATCGAGGCGAGCAAAGTGCTCGCGGAAGAACGGGCGGACCACATGGCTCTTGTAGGCCTCGTAGCGCCGCTCCATCATCGCATGCAGCGAGCCTTTTTCCGGACGGCCGTCGCGCAGGTTCGGCAGCGGGGCGAAGGTCAGGGCGGGCGAGCCTTCGAGGTCGCCCGGCATGAGGAAACGGCCGGGCGGCAGGGTGGACAGCGAGCGTTCGTCGGATTTGCAGGCCTTCAGATAGGCGGTGAAGGCGTCCGCGAGCGAACGGGCGGTTGCCTCCTGCGCGGTCGCGGCGGGATCGACCGTGCTGGACAGTGCCAGCCATTCCCGGGCGAGTTCCGCGCGGATGCCCGATTGCGCGAGCGCCACCGTGTTTGCGCTGAAGGTGCGAAAATCCTGCGCGAGCAGCGGCAGGTCGAGCAGCCATTCGCCGGGATAATCGACGATGTCGATTGCGAGTTTGCCTGGCGAAAACAGGCGGCCCCAGCCGGATGCGCTTTCGTAGTCGAGCGTGATGCGCAGCTGCGAGATGGCGCGTGTCGAATCCGGCCAGACGCGGTCGGCGACAAGCGCGCGGATATGATCCTCGTACTGGAAGCGCGGCACGGCATCGTCCGGTTGCGGTTCCAGTTGGATTTTCGAAACGCGGCCCGAGCGGCCAGCCTCGAACAGGGGCAGGCGGCCGCCGTTCAGCAGATTGTGCACGAGGGAGGAGATGAAAACCGTCTTGCCGGCGCGCGACAAGCCCGTCACGCCGAGACGGATCGATGGATTGACGAGATTTGTGGCGCGGCCGGTCAGCGCGTCGAGCGCGAGCAGGGCTTCGTCGGTGAGGGTGGTCAGGCTAGGCGGCAAGGGTCTCTTTCCAGCGTCGATGACGATATAGGAAACGAAATCCGGCAAAAAAAGAGCGCCGCCGTTTCCTCAGTGGGCGGGGCGCGGCATCATGAAGCCTGCAAGGCAGGCGCCGCCATGGTTCTCTTCCGTCGGACGTTGGTCGAAATCGAGGATGGCAAGACCCGCCGTCGGAAATCCGAAAGGGACAGCCGTTTCGGCAATTTCCTTGCCGACGAGGCGGTGAAAGAATTCCTCGATCATCGGATTGTGGCCGACGATCATCACCGAGGTTTCCGGCCGGTCCGCGAAGGCCAGTTCGGCGTAGGCATCGACGGTGCCCGAATAGAGAGAATCGACGTATTCGATCGACAATTCCTCGCTGACCGTGCGGTGGAATGGCTCGGCAGTCTGCCGGCACCGCACGGCGGTCGATGAAATGATGAGAGCCGGCTTGTAGCCCTGGTCCGCTGCCTCCTCGGCGATCACTTCGGCTTCGGCAAAACCGTCGTCGTCGAGAGCGCGATCGAAGTCAGACTGGCCGGGTTGGGCCCAGGCGGCACGGGCATGGCGAAGGATATAGAGCCGGAAGGCGGGCGTTCCGAGAGATGCCAAGTCTGTCCTCCATTCGCCTGTGGCCGCGGATCTGTACCGCTGTCCCCTGTCATGTCTTTCCTTGCTGGAAAGATCAACCGGTTTTGCGAACAGGCGCGTTCACGATGCTGTCGGACACCGCCTGGTAGGCAAGCGTATCCTCGAGCTTCTGTGGCCGTGCGAAATAGTAGCCCTGCATCATGCGGCAACCGAGTGCGCGCAACGCCACCACCTGCTCCTGCGTTTCCATGCCCTCGACGACGCAGACGCAGCCGATATTGCGAGACAGGTCGACGATCGTCTTGACGATGCTTCGGCTGAGTTCGTTCGTCGTGATGTCGACGATGAAGCCGCGGTCGATCTTGATCTTGGTGAGCGGCAGCTTGTGCACGTAGCTGAGGCTGGAATGGCCGGTGCCGAAATCGTCGAGGGCAATGCCGATGCCGTGGTCTGCGAAACGGCGGATATTGTCCGCGGCGAGCGCGAAGTTGCGCATGACAGCCGTTTCCGTCACCTCCACATCGAGACGCTTGGGGTCGACACCGCTGTCCGCGATGATATCGAGAAGGGCATCGACGGTCTTGTTGGAGACCACGTCACGGGCCGACAGATTGATGGAAAGACGGATATGGGCCGGCCAGGTCTGCGCCGCCTCCAGCGCCTTGCGCATCAGCACTTCCGTCAGGCGCCCGATGATGCCCGCGTGTTCGGCGGCGCGGATGAAGACGCCGGGCGGGACGGGGCCTAGAGCAGGGCTTTCCCAGCGGGCGAGCGCCTCATAGGCGAAAATGCCGTTGGTGTCCGCATCGACCATCGGCTGGAAGACGAGATGCATTTCGCTTTCGAAATCGGCCCCCAGCAATGCTTGCTGGACGCGTCCCTGCTCGTTGATCTCGGCCTCGTGTTCTGCGGAGAAGACGACCGTCGTGCCGCGAAAATTCTGCTTGGCAAGGTAGAGTGCGAAATCGGCCCGGTCGAACAGCCGGTCGGCGGTCGTGCCGGCATCACCGAGGATGGAGATGCCGAGCGAGCCGGAAACGCGCGGCGTCTGCCCGTTGAAGGCGTAAGGTTCCTGGAGCGCCGTACAGATCTCTTCGCCGAGCAGCCGCAGCCTGTCCGGGGTGGGCGTGTCCGCAAAAATGATGCCGAACTCGTCACCGCCAAGGCGTGCGGGAAAAACGCCCCTGTCGGCAAAGGCGGAGAGCCGCTCGCCGACCTCGACGAGCAGTTTGTCGCCGATGCCGTGGCCGAATGTGTCGTTGACCGGCTTGAAGCCGTCGAGATCGATGAGGCCGAGGGCCAGGCCCGTTCGGTTTCTTTCGGCCGCGGCGATACGCCCTTCGAGTTCGGCGCGGAACTGGCGGCGGTTCGGCAGATTGGTAAGGCTGTCGAGATTGGCGAGGCGGTGGTTCTCGTCACTGAGCCGCTGGGTTTCCGCCTGGCGGACAGTCAGTTCCTTCTGCGATTGTATGAGGGCGCGGAAATCCCGGTAATAGGTGAGAAGGATGAAGACCATGGCGACGGTCACGAGCGCGACGTTGAGCGCGAGCGCCGTGAAGACCGGGTTGCCGGACGCGGCGAAGAACACGGTGAACGGTCCGAGCACGATCGCCGTCAGCGTCAAGGCGGCGGCGCGCAGATGCATGAGGCAGAAGATGCAGCCGATCACCGTGTTGGCAATGTAGAAGGCAACATGGGACTGCTGGTAGGCATCGCCATAGGGAAACAGGCTGAGCGACCAGGCGCAGAAGCCGGCGCCGAGAAGGGCGGTCAGGCGGTAGGTCGAGCGCAGCCGACCGACCGCCTCGTCATGCGTATAGCGCCGGCCGCGGCTGAACCACCAATGGACCAGCCGGGTGAGGCTGACGGCATAGAGCGCCGAAGGGATATACAGCGTCAGATAGGCGGGGGCGGCGTTGAAATGCGTGACGGTGAGGGCGACCGTATTCGTCACCAGCATGAAATAGAGCAGCGGCACCTGCTTGGTAAAGGCGACAAGCTGCGCCTGGACGAGCTCCGGGTTGCCGGATTCGATCGTGAGAATGGCTTTCGCCTTGCTGAACATCCAATGCGTGCTCCTGCCCTGGAGGAAGAGAAGCACGAGTTGCTAAAATAAGTCTGAATCAGCCGATGGGACAGCTTCGTGAAAGAAAATCGCTTTAGCATCCATAATAGTCGAGAATCTCGTGCCTATATTTGGGGCAGAGCGGCACGGCGGGCGGGCCATCTGGCCCGGCGGCATGCGGCATACGATGGGGCATCGGCAGACAGGTTTCCCCATCCCGGTGTAATTTTGATGAAATATTAGTCTGGCATGGTTCAAAATAGAGGCAGACGCGAAAACCGTGGGTAAGTTTCAGCAGGCTTGAATCAGCTTACCTGTAGGGATATACAGCGCGCCTTGAGATGTTCTTCAGGAGAATCGCGTTGAGTGAGAAGATCGATCTTAGCAATTTCGTCCTCAATGAGGGCGATGAATTCATGAGTGCAAACCAGCGGGCTTACTTTCGAGCAAAGCTGAACGCCTGGAAAAACGACATTCTGCGCGAAGCGCGCGAAACCCTTGGACATCTGGCGGAAGAAAGCGCCAACCATCCGGACCTCGCGGACCGGGCTTCCTCTGAAACCGACCGTGCGATCGAACTTCGAGCACGCGACCGCCAACGCAAGCTGATCTCCAAGATCGATGCGGCGTTGCAGCGTCTCGACGAAGGCACCTACGGTTATTGCGAGGAAACAGGTGAACCGATCGGCCTCAAGCGTCTCGACGCCCGCCCAATCGCAACGCTTTCGATCGAGGCGCAGGAGCGCCACGAGCGTCGGGAAAAAGTGTATCGCGACGAGTAGCCGTTTTCTGCCGGTTTGAAGAGGGCTGGCGGAAGAGGACGTGATCTCAAGCATCGGATTTTCCGGTGCCGGTCGGTTGCGGATTGCGTGATGTAAAGACTCTAATAGCTGAAGCCGCCGGAAACATGTTTCCGGCGGCTTCTTTATGCGTTTCAGCTCGTGCGCGAGGTGTTCGGGTAGCTTGGCAGGGATTGGGAAATCTGTGCCCATCCCGCCGCGCTTGGCGCTATGCCTTCCTGCTCGCTGCAATCTCACCAAGCAGGCGGGTCATTTCCGCTTCGGTTTCTTCACGGCTCTTGGCCACAGGCTGTGCCTGCCCGATGGTGATGGCTGTCTGGGTGGGATTGGCAGTTGTCTGCGCGGTGGTGCGGGCGGCCGCGGCGGCACCACCGGTGATTTCCGCTTCGAGAATCTTCTCGAACTCGCTGACAAGCGCCGGATTGTCGATTGCAGCAACTGGCTTGGCGAGGGGCTGTGTCGTCACCGGGCGCTGTCCGACCTGCCCGGTCGCTGTCTGTGTCGTCGTTGCTGCCGGCTGCTGTGTGAGCACACGCTGGCGGCTTTGCTCCAGAACTTCCTCGATACGGTGTTCGGGCGTGCGCTGCTGGGCACTCGTCTGGGGCTGCTGGCTTGTTGCCACGGGCTGCGTGGCGGTGCGTGCCGGAACGGCGCGTGCGGCGCCGCCGCCGTCATCGCCTGCATAAAGCACCTTGCTCATGGCGGAGACCCCTTCCGGCGTGGCGGCTGGGCGACGGTCTGTGGCGGTCGCGGCAACTGTCGCCGCGCGTGCCACTGCAACTGTCTCGACTGCCGCCTTGGCAGGTGTTTCGTGCAGCACGGGCGTCGGCTCGGCCCGCTCGATCTTCTGGGGCGGTTTCTCCGCGGCCTGGGCATTTTCGGCAGACGGGATGGCGATGCGGGTTTCAATCACGATGTCGGTCGGGCCACCGATCATCAGGAGGTGTTCCACGTCGTCGCGGCGCACCAGCACGAGCCGGCGGCGCGTATCGATCGCGGCGGCATCGAGCACGGCAAGGCGTGGCGTGCGGTTTCTCCCGCCACGAATGAACGGCGAGGAGGGACGGCCGCGAATGATCCAGAGCACCAGCGCGAGGCAGACGAGGCCGAGCAGCACCACCACGGCCGCGATGGCGAACTTCGTGCCGTTCTCTGTGAGAATCTCCTGGAACATGGCGCGCTCACTCCTTTTCTGCAGATTGGCTTTTCGCCAAACCGGCTGCATTTGACGGCTTTTTGCGTGGACCTACAAGCGCCTCGCCGTGCTTGTCCAGCACCTATTGCCGCCGTCATCGTCGCCTAACTATGGCATCCTATGGAAATTGCGATGGTTCAGGCGGAATATTCCCTGTGAATTCGTGATCTTGCTTCCCCTCGATGGCTTTCTGCGCTTCCCTCTGGCGGATAAACATGATTCTGGCATCGGGTGCGGGCGAAGCGCAAGGCCGGACCGTTGCAGATGAGGGATTGATGACGACGATGAAGCGGCCGGGCGAGGACAATCTGCCGATCGTGGAGCGTGGCGTGCGGCCGGCTGTGGCGGTTCGCGTCGTGCTGCTTGCCGTCGTGCTCGCGGCTTCCGCCGGCGCTTTTATCGTCTTCAAGAACCAGCTCGATAACGAACTCGTGCTTGGTGTGCTCGGCGTGCTTGCCATGGCTGGCATCTTCTTCGTCGTTTCTGCGCTCATCGGCCTCGTCGAATTCATGCCGCAGGCGACGGGCTCCGACGATCTCGCGCGCTCGTTCCTCGATTCCCACCCGGACGGAACTGTCATCACGGACCGCAAGGGGCGGATTGTCTACGCCAACATGGCCTATGGGGCGCTGACGGGTGCAAAGGGCGGCGCAGAGGTGCAGACGCTGGAGACGCTGCTGTCGCGCAACCGCGACGCCACCGAATCGGTCTATCGCCTCACGAACGGCCTGCACGAGGGCAAGGAGGGGGCCGAGGAGTTCCGGGTCCAGAAGCCGCTCAACCCGTCCATGTCCTCCGGATCAGGTGCCCAGTGGTATCGCCTCAAGGCGCGTATTCTCCCGAACAGCGAGAAGGCCAAACAGCCGCTCTACATCTGGCAGATTTCCAACATCACCTCCGAACGGGACGATCAGGAGCGCTTCTTCAAGGAGTTGCAGAACGCGATCGACTATCTTGACCACGCGCCGGCCGGTTTCTTCTCCGCCGGCCGCAAGGGCGAGATCGTCTATCTTAATGCCACGCTTGCCGAATGGCTCGGCATCGATCTTGCGAAATTTCAGCCGGGATCCCTGTCGATTGCCGATGTGGTGGCGGGCGAGGGGCTTTCCCTCATCCAGTCCGTCCAGGCCGAACCGGGCCTGAAGCGCACCGAGACGCTGGATCTCGACCTACGCAAGACGAACGGTCAGAGCCTACCCGTGCGCATCGTGCATCGCGTGACGTCCATGCGCGACGGTGCACCCGGCGAAAGCCGTACGATCGTTCTGGCACGCGAGGAGGGCGGCGACAGCGATCAGTCCGCGTCGATCGCCTCCATGCGCTTCACGCGCTTCTTCAACAACACGCCGATGGCGATCGCCTCCGTCGATGGCAACGGCCGCATCCTGCGCACCAACGCGCCCTTCCTGAAGCTGTTCTCCGGGGTCGTCTCGCGCGACGATATCGACCGCGGCGCAAAGCTCGAAACCATCGTGCACGACACGGATCGCCTGCGCCTGCAATCCGCGCTCGATGCCGCCAAGGACCGCCAAGGCGATATTCCGCCGCTCGATTCGCTCCACCCCGCCGATGACGGCCGGCATTTCCGCTTCTATGTGAACGCCGTCATCGACCAGAGCGACGAGGCGCCGGAAGAGGCCGCCATCGTCTACGCCGTCGAGATCACCGAGCAGCGGGCGCTCGAGACGCAGATGGCGCAGACGCAGAAGATGAATGCGGTCGGCACGCTCGCCGGCGGCATCGCACACGACTTCAACAACGTGCTGACGGCGATCTTGCTGTCCTCCGACCATCTGTTGCTGTCGGCGCGCCCGGCGGATGCAAGTTTTGCCGATCTCATGGAGATCAAGCGCAACGCCAATCGCGCCGCCGTGCTGGTGCGCCAGTTGCTCGCCTTCTCGCGCAAGCAGACCATGCGCCCGACGGTGCTGAACATGACCGATGTCATCGGCGACCTGCGCATGCTCGTTGATCGCATGACCGGCACGAACGTCAAGATCGAGGTCGCGTATGGCCGGGACCTCTGGGCGGTGAAGACCGATCTCGGCCAGTTCGAGCAGGTGCTGATCAACCTTGCCGTCAACGCCCGCGACGCGATGCCGGACGGCGGTACCATCACCTTCCGCACCCGCAATGTCGAAGCGGAAGAGGCTGCCGCAAGGAACCTGCGCGATCTGCCACCGGGCGACTATGTGGAAGTCGAAGTCGCTGACAAGGGCACCGGCATTCCGCCGGAAATCATCGACAAGATTTTCGAGCCGTTCTTCACGACCAAGGAAGTCGGCAAGGGCACCGGTCTTGGCCTCTCCATGGTCTACGGCATCGTCAAACAGACCGGCGGTTACATCTATCTCGATTCCGAAGTCGGCAAGGGCACGACTTTCCGCATCCTAATGCCGCGCCATATCGAAGACGTCGTGACGGTGGAGGCCGCGGCCGTTGCCAGTGCAGCGCAGCTGCCGGCCGTGCAGGTCGTGGAAAAGGAACCGCGCGACCTCACCGGCGGCTCGGCCGTCGTGCTGCTCGTCGAGGACGAGGAGGCGGTGCGGCGCGGTGGCAAGCGCATGCTGGAAACTCGCGGCTATACGGTGCACGAGGCCGGCTCCGGCGTCGAGGCGCTCGAAATCATGGAAGACCTGAACGGCGCCGTCGACATCGTCGTCTCCGACGTCGTCATGCCCGAAATGGACGGCCCGACGCTCTTGCGCGAGCTGCGCAAAACCTATCCCGACATGAAGTTCATCTTCGTCTCCGGCTACGCCGAAGACGCCTTCGCCCGCAACCTCCCGGCAGATGCCAAATTCGGCTTCCTGCCGAAGCCGTTCTCGCTGAAGCAATTGGCAGAGGCGGTGCGGGAGATGCTGGACGCGTGAGGCGGGTGTAGCCCGAACCCAAGCTGAGCTGAGCTTTGTCTTCTACAATGCTCAATCCTCGTCATGCCGGACTGTGTCCCTTCATGGAACGCGATTTTATCGACGTCTTCGCCGATGGCTCTTTCAATCCCCGACTATCGGTTGGAGGCTGGGCGTTCGTCGCGTTTCAGGCAGGGCGTGAAATCCAGCGCGATCACGGCTCTGCCCCGGGAGATTCGAACAACACGTTCGAAGTGCTGGCTATCCTGAAGGCTGTGATCTGGATCAATACGGAATGGCGTGGCGCACCTGCCACGATCTGGACCGACTCCAGCCGGGCAGAAGAAGGCTGTCGGCGTTTCAGGCCGATCTGGCGAAACAACGATTGGCGACGGATCGAGCCGAATTTCCGGAAGAGGAAGCGGGCGATACCGGACGTTGCCCTATGGCAGGAGCTCGACCGCCAGCTCAGCGCTAACCCCGGCCTTCGCGTTGAATGGTGCCGAGGGCACGATGGCATCGAAGGCAACGAACTCGCAGACACGATCGCCCGGGCCGCCGCCAACCTTCGTACACTAAAGCAATTCCGGTAAAATCTGGCTCACCGGAATTGCTTTAGATTCTTGTTTTTCCCGCATTATCCAACGCCGAAGCGATGCCGCTTCGGCTGGAAATGCTCTAGGTACGTGACAGCGCGCCGAATCCTGCATCAATCCTTTTTGTCGTTTTAGGAGGGGGCAAGGCACCCAACGCAGCCAACCGCTCGCACTTGCATGATTTCCCGCAGGGTTCGTCAAAAGAAAATCCCGCCGACGTCTGGGACATCGGCGGGATCCATGTTTCAGTACAAAGCAGTGTCGTGAGGACTTAGCTGCACCCGCTCGTGGCGCCGCAGGTGTCGCACTTCTCGCAGGTGCCATTCCGCACCATCGTGAAGTTCTGGCACTCGGAGCACATGTTGCCGGTGTAGCCCTGGGCGATCGAGCGCATGCGGCGTTCGGCTTCGAGCTTCTTGGCGTCGGCCTTGGCGCTGGCGGCTTCGGCGGCGGCCTTGTCGGAGAAGAGGGCGGTGACGCCCTGTTCTGCCTCGTCGGCGATGCCTTCTTCCGCGATTTCCTCGGCAAGCTCGGCGGCGCGTTCCTCGTAATCGCGCTTGAAGGCGACGATTTCGTGGGTGGAGATGGCGGTCGCCGGCTCCAGCTTACGGGCAGCGTTGCCGGCAAAGGAGGTGACGTTGCTGCCCGACGATGCCTTGGCGGGCGCTGCCGTTGCGGCGCCCTTCGGCTCGCCGAGCGGACGATCACCCATCTGGCCGCCCTGGATGAGCGTCGGCTTGTGGCCGCGTGTCCAGCCGGTCGAGAACGGGTTGGTCTTGCCTTCCTGGATGCCCTTGCCGAGCGCGGTGTTGGAGAAGTCCGACTGGTCGACATGCGCGAGGTCATGACGGCCGAGATAGGAGACGGCGAGTTCGCGGAAGACGTAATCGAGGATCGACGTGGCGTTCTTGATCGCGTCGTTGCCCTGGACCATGCCGGCCGGCTCGAACTTGGTGAAGGTGAAGGCCTCCACAAATTCCTCAAGCGGCACGCCGTACTGAAGGCCCAGCGAGATGGAGATGGCAAAGTTGTTCATCATTGCACGGAAGGCGGCGCCTTCCTTGTGCATGTCGATGAAGATCTCGCCGATGCGGCCATCGCCGAATTCACCGGTGCGCAGATAGACCTTGTGACCGCCGACGACGGCCTTCTGGGTGTAGCCCTGGCGGCGGTTCGGCAGTTTTTCACGGTCGCGCGAGACCCGTTCGATGATGCGTTCGACGATCTTTTCCGTGATGGTGACGGCCTGGACGGCAGCCGGGGCTGCGACCAGCGCCTCGATTGCATCGTCCTCGTCGTCCTCGTCCTCGATCAGCGAGGCATTGAGCGGCTGGGAGAGCTTGGAACCGTCGCGGTAAAGCGCGTTGGCCTTCAGCGCGAGCTTCCACGAGAGCATGTAGGCGTTCTTGCAGTCCTCGACGGTCGCCTCGTTCGGCATGTTGATCGTCTTGGAGATGGCACCCGAGATGAACGGCTGGGCAGCCGCCATCATGCGGATGTGGCTTTCGACCGACAGGTAACGCTTGCCGATCTTGCCGCACGGATTGGCGCAATCGAACACGGCCAGGTGTTCGGCCTTGAGGAAGGGCGCGCCTTCCAGCGTCATCGCACCGCAGACGTGGACGTTGGCGGCTTCGATGTCCTTCTTCGAGAAGCCGATATGCTCCAGCAGGTTGAAGGACATGTCGGACAGCTGCGCATCGGAAACCTTCAGCACGTCCTTCAGGAAGTCGGCGCCGAGCGTCCACTGGTTGAAGGCGAACTTGATGTCGAAGGCTGCCTTGAGACCGGCGCTGACCGCCTCGATCTTTTCGTCGGTGAAGCCCTTGGCCTTCAGCGAGCCGGGGTTGACGGCTGGCGCCTGGTTGAAGTTGCCGTGGCCGACCGCATAGGCCTCGATCTCGGCGAGCTGGCTCTCGGAATAGCCGAGCGTGCGGAGCGCTTCAGGAACGGCGCGGTTGATGATCTTGAAGTAACCGCCGCCGGCGAGCTTCTTGAACTTCACCAGCGCAAAGTCGGGCTCAATGCCGGTCGTGTCGCAGTCCATCACGAGGCCGATCGTGCCGGTCGGCGCGATAACGGTCGTCTGGGCGTTGCGGTAGCCGTGCTTTTCGCCAAGCGCCACAGCCTTGTCCCACGCGGCCTTGGCGTGGACGATCAGGGTCTGGTCCGGGCACTCGTCATGGATGAGCGCGACCGGGTTGACCGAAAGCTGCTCGTAGCCAACCGTTTCGCCATAGGCTGCACGGCGATGGTTGCGCATGACGCGCAGCATGTTGTCGCGGTTCGGTGCAAAGCCCGGGAACGTGCCGAGTTCGCCGGCCATTTCGGCCGAGGTGGCGTAGGAGACGCCGGTCATGATCGCGGTCAGCGCGCCGGCAATGGCGCGGCCTTCCGTCGAATCGTAGGGGATGCCGGACGACATCAGCAGGCCGCCGATATTGGCGTAGCCGAGGCCGAGCGTGCGGTATTCGTAGGAGCGTTCGGCGATCTGGCGCGACGGGAACTGCGCCATCATCACCGAGACTTCGAGCACGATGGTCCACAGGCGGACGGCGTGTTCGTAATCGGCGATGTTGATGTTCTTGGTGGCAGCATCCTTGAACTGAAGCAGGTTCAGCGAGGCGAGGTTGCAGGCCGTGTCGTCGAGGAACATGTATTCCGAGCACGGGTTCGAGGCGCGGATCGGGCCCGCGGCCGGCGAGGTGTGCCAGTCATTCATCGTCGTGTTGAAGTGCAGGCCCGGATCGGCCGATGCCCAGGCGGCGTAGGAGATCTGCTCCCAGAGGTCGCGGGCCTTCAGCGTCTTCATGACCTTGCCGTCCTTGCGGGCGGTCAGGTTCCAGTCGCCGTCATTTTCCACCGCGCGCAAAAAATCGTCCTTGAGCGAGACGGAGTTGTTGGAGTTCTGGCCGGAGACCGTGAGGTAGGCTTCCGAATCCCAGTCCGTGTCGTAGGTCTTGAACTCGAGGTCCTTGTAGCCCTGCTTGGCGAACTGGATGACGCGCTTGACGTAGTTTTCCGGAACCTGGCTCTTCTTGGCAGCGCGGATTTCGCGCTTGAGCGCCGGGTTCTCAGCCGGGTCGTAGCACTTGTCGCCGTCGGCCGAGCAATTCACGCAGGCCTTCATGATGGCCTTGAGGTGGTTGGAGACGATCTTCGAGCCGGTGACGAGGGCCGCCACCTTCTGCTCTTCCTTGACCTTCCAGTTGATGTAGGCCTCGATATCCGGGTGGTCGATATCGACCACGACCATCTTGGCCGCACGGCGCGTCGTGCCGCCCGACTTGATGGCGCCAGCGGCGCGGTCACCGATCTTCAGGAAGCTCATCAGGCCGGAGGAGCGGCCGCCGCCCGAAAGCTTTTCGCCTTCGCCGCGCAGATAGGAGAAGTTGGAGCCGGTGCCGGAGCCATACTTGAAGAGGCGGGCTTCACGCACCCACAGGTCCATGATGCCGTTCTCGTTGACGAGATCGTCCTCGACCGACTGGATGAAGCAGGCATGCGGCTGCGGGTGTTCGTAGGAGGACTTCGACTTGGTCAGCTTGCCGGTGAAAGGATCGACATAGAAATGGCCCTGGCCGGGGCCATCGATGCCATAGGCCCAGTGCAGGCCGGTGTTGAACCACTGTGGGCTGTTGGGCGCGACGCGCTGGGTGGCGAGCATATAGGCAAGTTCGTCCTTGAAGGCGGCAGCGTCTTCTTCGGAGGCGAAATACTTGCCCTTCCAGCCCCAGTAGGTCCAGGTGCCGGCGAGACGGTCAAAAACCTGGCGTGCGTCGGTTTCCGAGCCGTAGCGCTCACCCTCGGGGAGCGTCTTCAGGGCTTCGGTGTCGGCAACGGAACGCCACAGGAAGGAAGGAACGTCGTTTTCCTCGACCTTCTTCAGGCGCGCAGGCACGCCGGCCTTGCGGAAGTATTTCTGGGCAAGAATGTCGGCGGCGACCTGGGAGAACTGCGCCGGCACGTCGATATCGGCGAGCCGGAAGACGATCGAGCCGTCCGGGTTCTTGATCTCGCTGATGGCCTTGCGGAATTCGATTTCCGCAAAGGCCGACTGGCCGGGTTTGGTGAAACGACGTTCTATGCGCATTGTCCGTTGTCCTCTGCTGCCGCAACCTGCCTTGAAAACAGGGCGCAATTAGTCCCGTCCAGCCGCAATAGCTTGCAGCCAGCTCAAATCTTCAGTCCGTGCGGGAAACCCGATCAATCTCGGGATCCTGTATCTTGTGCTGAGTTTAGCTGCAAACACTAAATATAGTATCAACAGCTTCTTTTTTCCAGCCCCATGATCGCGGTGGCGTTCCAAGAAATCCTGCGCGAATACCCTCGTGCGGCGAGCGGATCATCCATCCGGCCACATGCGCATGACAACGCGATTTCGTGAAGAGAACCGACCTCGTAACAATACGGTCCAGCCGCCGCCGCAACTTGGATTTCATTAACCTCATCAGGGCGATTCCCGTCAAGGGCTGGTTTGTGACTGAAGTTTGAACCCTATATCTTGTGGCTGTTGCCTGTGGAAACTGGGGACATCGTGGGATGCCTGAAGAATCAGCGGCTTCGCGTCGAAAGGTGAGGTGGCGCGACACGCCACTGTGGAAAAACGAAAAAAATCACAGGTGAAAAGACGGAGTTTTTTCGCACCCCGACATCAAGCAATAGCCAGCGAGGGCGAGTTGTGATCCGTGGATAAAGTGATTCTCTTACGTAACGTCAAAGCGCGTCCAGATTGACGCCGATGGTGATGGTGCCGATGACGGCACCGGTGCGCGGATCCCTGATCGGAAGGCTTGCCTGCGCCTGCATGAGCTGTGTGGACTCGTCGCGCTCCGCTTCCTCGATATGAAGCGCACCGTCACCAAAGCTCGCCTGCCACTTCGCCTCGTCGCCCTGCCAATAGTCGGAGGTGATGTCGCTCTGGCCGACATTGAGGCCGCGATTGTCCATGACGAAGATTTCGGTGATCAGTCCTCCAGCGGCACGCTGCTGGCCCTTCAAATAGAGCGATAGGGGATTGGACAGCTGCGCCTCGATCATCGGCCGTGCGGCGCGGGAAAGTTCCGTCCGCCAGCGGGCATCGAGGTCGTCGATCGCGGCCTGGCTGAGGTGAGTATGGGCTGCGTTCTGCGCGATGATGGCATTGAGGATTGCCGGTTCATCGAGCCAAGGACGGACATTGTCGTCGATGAACTCCGCGACGGCCGAGATGCGGATATCCTGCTGCGCTTCCGCCTGGCTCCAGAGAAGCAATGCCGCGACGAGGGCTGCCGCAAATGCCGGCTTTTCAGAATGCATGTCGTATCCGGCCTCCCTTCACCGCTGTTAGTCGGCGAATGTAAGCACTATCTTTTCAAGGAATTGCAGAAAGATTAAGCCGGCGGGCGCATTTCGCACATCCGCCGGCTCCGGGTGAAACAATCGGCAAATCAGCGCGTTGCCGCACTGCATTGACCCTGTTTCAAACCGCGTTGCTGAAGATCAGCCTTGCGTGCCCTTGGCGATTGGCTCCTGGTAGGTAAAGCCCATGTCCCAGGGGAAATAGATCCAGGTGTCCTGGCTGACTTCGGTGACGAAGGTGTCGACCATCGGGCGGCCCTTCGGCTTGGCGTAGACGGCGGCGAAATGCGCCTTCGGCAGCATGGCGCGCACTTCGGCGGCCGTCTTGCCGGTGTCCGTCAGGTCGTCGACGATGAGGATGCCTTCACCGCCTTCTTTCGACAGTTCGGGCGAGATGCCCTTCAGCACATGCATTTCGCCCTGTGAGACATAGTCGTGGTAGGAGGCGACACAGACCGTCTCGATGACGCGGATATTGAGCTCGCGCGACACGATAGCCGCCGGCACCAGGCCGCCGCGGGTGATACAGACGATGGCACGCCATTCCCGCCCGCCATCTGCCAACCGCCAGGCGAGTGCACGCGCATCGCGATGAAACTGGTCCCAGGAAACGGGGAAGGCTTTGTCGGGCAACGACATGTCAGGCTCCTGATAGGCGAAAAAGAAGATTCCTTCTCTCTAATGCACTTTGCCCCTCAAGGAAATCGCCGCCCGGCCCCGTAGACCGGGCGATCCACAGCCCTGTCGCGTCTAGCGCGACATCAGCACCGGCACGCGGGCGCCCCGCATCATGGCGCTCGTGACGCCGCCGAAGAGGCGTTGGCGCAGCCGCGAATGGCTGTAGGCGCCCATGACGATAAGGTCGGCGTCGATTGCGGTCGCGCGTCGGTTCAAGGCCTCGGCCACGGAATGACGATCGGAGGCACCGGAGGTGGCGGTCATCTTGATGCCATGACGGGCGAGGGTGGCTGCCAGCTCGGCGCCGCAGAAGTCGCGAGACTGCATGGCATTTTCCGGCGGGTCGACGGTGAATATCTCGACCTCTTTCGCCGCGGTCAGGAAGGGCAGGGCATCGAAGGCGGCGCGCGCCGATTCGCGCGAACCGTTCCAGGCTAGCAGCACGCGCTCGATCGGCTCCGGGCCAGCCGGGGCGTTGGAGACGAGATAGACTGGCCGGCCGCTCTCGTAGAGCAGGTCTTCGATATCTTCTCGCGCCGGGCCATCGGCATCCGGGTCGAACTGGCCGGCAAGCACGAGATCGGCGCCGCGGGCGCTGTCGATGATGCCCGCCGAGGCGTAACCGGCCGTGCCGGTGAAGAGGCGCCATTCATAGGAGATGTCGTCGCGCTCGCAGCGGGTCTTGAAGGCCCGCTCAACGTCGCGCGACTGGCGCTGGGCGCGCTCCTGCAGATCCAGCACGGCATTCGGATCGGGATATTCCATGGGCGCGATGAGCGTGACCACGACCGGTGATTCCGCATGAATGCCGATGACATGGCCGCCCGTCTTGCGGGCGAGCATGAGTGCATGGTCCGTCACCTTGCCGGCGTCCTCAGTGGCGCTCAGCACAGCCACGATGGTCTTGTAGGTCATTTCGGCCTCCTGTCCTCATCACAGTGCCGGCGTCACGGCGGCGCGCAAAGCACATTGTAGAATATGGGTCAGCCGCACCATTCTGCAAATCGGAAAGATCAACGGAATGTGCGGCTGCGGCGAGTATGAGCCAGCCGTGCCGTCAAAACCTTGATACGGATCAAGAGGCCACCTTGGCTGTGGCGATTGCGGCAATCATCGCCATTACATCGCGCTCCGCTGCTTCCGCTGGGGCTTCCTCGCGGCTGCGGATGACGATCTCCGTCGAGAACCGGTTTTCGGAAAAACGCGGATAAGAGCCAATGCTGGTCTCGGGGTGGTTCTTCTGTATTTCGGCCAGCGCGCTGCCGATATCGCCTTCACCGAAGGGCGAGGCGACGGAGCGCGAGAGTATCGGTACGCCGCCTTCAAGTGTCGGCACCACGGTGCTCAGCATTGCGGTAAAAACCTGCGGCACGCCGGCCATGACGTAGACATTGCCGATATTGAAACCAGGCGCCGTCGAGACGGCGTTTTCGATGTGCACGGCCCCCTCGGGCATGCGGGCCATGCGCTGGCGCGCTGCGTTGAACTCCACGCCGCGCTTTTCGTACATGGCGCCAAGCAGTTGCATCGCAAGCGGATCGTAGAGACAGGGCACGCCGAACGCCCTTGAGATCGCATCCGCCGTGATATCGT
The DNA here is from genome assembly GCF_052438155.1 of Shinella sp. Lineage (NCBI taxonomy): Bacteria > Pseudomonadati > Pseudomonadota > Alphaproteobacteria > Hyphomicrobiales > Rhizobiaceae > Shinella > Shinella sp. The sequence goes on from NZ_JBQVPI010000001.1 coordinate 944,739, forward strand.
CATGCGTCGGGCCGATGCCGCCGGAGGTGAAGACATAGGTGTAGCGTTCGCGCAAAGCATTCAGCGCTTCGACGATCGCCTCCTCGTCGTCGCCGACGATGCGCACTTCCTTCAGATCTATGCCGGCGAGGAACAGCATATCGGCGAGCTGGCCGATATTCTTGTCCTTGGTGCGCCCGGACAGAAGTTCGTCGCCGATGGCGAGCATGGCAGCGGTGGCGATAGGACGGGAACTCATGGGCGCTCTCTGAAGTTCGGACGGAAATGCTGACCGTAAGGGCGGCATTGTCAATGGCGGGTGAACAGTCTGTCGACCGGGCGGCTCATGTCGCCGTCACCTCAAAGTGCTACATCCAAGCCGACGCCGCGATCAAGCGGAAAGGTCCCTTCGACACTCAGGAGATGACGATGGCAAAAGTTCTGGTTCTTTACTACTCGGCCTATGGCCACATCGAAGCCATGGCCTATGCCGTGGCGGAAGGCGCGAAGTCGGCCGGTGCCGAGGTGACCGTGAAGCGGGTGCCGGAACTGGTGCCGGAAGAGGTCGCAAAGTCCTCGCACTTCAAGCTCGACCAGAAGGCCGAGATCGCCACCGTCGGCGAACTTGCCGACTACGACGCGATCATCGTCGGCGCCGGCACGCGCTTCGGCACGGTCGCCTCGCAGATGCGCAATTTCTGGGACCAGACGGGTGGCCTGTGGGCTGGCGGCAAGCTGGTCGGCAAGGTCGGCTCGGTCTTCACGTCCTCCGCCACCCAGCACGGCGGCCAGGAATCGACCATCCTCGGCTTCATCCCGACGCTACTCCACCACGGCCTCGTCGTCGTCGGCCTGCCTTACGCCTTCCAGGGCCAGATGGGCGTGGAAGCCGTCAAGGGCGGTTCGCCCTACGGCGCCTCCACCATCACCGACGGCGACGGCTCGCGCCAGCCCTCCGAAATCGAACTGGAAGCCGCCCGCTACCAGGGCGCCCATGTCGCCAAGATCGCCGGAAAGCTTTCGGCCTGACGTTCTCCTGAAACGTCACTGAAAAGAGGGTGTGGCCACCATCAGGGGCCGCACCCTTTTTTGTTTTCGGATCAATTCCGCTGGCCCCTTGATCCCGTCTGCACTGTCGGCTACGCACGGTTTCAGCGCGGGCGTGGCGAAACTGGTAGACGCAAGAGACTTAAAATCTCTCGGCCTTGGCTGTGCGGGTTCGATCCCCGCCGCCCGCACCATCCCATTTTTTATGAATTCGTAGAGCCCGGTTCCTTCAACAATGAGGAGGGCGCTGTAAAAGTTAAGGGTCAACCTTTTATACAGGTTGTAATTTTCGACGGGCAAATTACACCCTGAGGCTTCTAAAAGGGGCGACGGGGAATGGAAGAATTTGCTTTTGCTTTTGCAAACAGTGGCGAGTTTGTCCCGGTTTGCACCGCGTTCGCGGCGTTATTTATCGGGGGATATCTATACGCCCGTCGCCCACAATTTAATTTCGTGCTCAAAAGATCGAGTTACGTGCTGCTCAGCGGCCTCTTGTATATCTCAGCAATGGCAGGTGGGTTTATTTATCTCGCCTCTCCCGAAGCGATGGCTGGAGCCTATTTTTTCTGGATCGTTGTGGCGAGCCATGCCATTTATCTAGTGGTAGGTTATATGAACGGTGCCATCGCAGTTGCTCGGTCGTTAGACGCTTATGGCAACAAATCCAGGTGGTATTTTGGCTTCATACCACTCATATGTTTGTTGCTCATCTTCAAACCATCGCTTGAGAAGCGCAAAAGAGGTGCTCTGTCGTGGATCGGAGCAATCTCTATGGTCTGCTGTGGGGTTGTCTTCTTTGGCGTTGGTCGCGCTATAGAGAATGATTTGGAGATAAAAATGTTCCAGCGCTTTAGAGATGCGACCGAGAACACGTTTGTTGCTGGTAAGATTGCGGAATGGACGTTTAAATCACAAGGGTTGGCAGCTTCCCTCGAGCAAACGGCACGAGATACCAAGACACCTCAGCGCGTGGATGAGCAGACGATTTTGACTGCCATCAAGGCGACAGAGACCAGCCTTGAATATACGTATACCGTCAGTGGCGACCTCGAAAATATTGCGGACGCCCTCAAGAAGGGCATTTCAAAGCACCTTTGTGATAGTGCGTTGCAACCGCTTATCAACATGGGCGCTCTCATAAAGAGCACCTACAGCAGCGCTGATGGCAGGCAGGTCGTCGATATTTTGGTAGACGAGGCACGCTGTGCCGACGTCGCCGACCAGGCTTAGCCTATATTGGATCGCTCAAGCGTCACCCGGCAAAAGTACCCACCACTACATAAAACAGCGCCGAAATCGCCGCCGCGGGCCACAGCGCGGTGATCCCTGCCCAAACGATTTTGCCGGCGATGCCCCAGCGCACCGCGGTGACGCGGCGAGCGGCGCCGACACCAATGATGGCGCCAGTGATCGTATTGGGTGGTCGAGACCGGAATGCCGAGCCAGGTTGCGGCGAAGAGGGGGATGGCCCCAGTGGTTTCCGCGCAGGATCGATCCCTGCACCGGGTTGAGGGGGGCGAGCCCATCGTTTGCACGATACGCCAGCCACCCATCAGCGCGCCGAGTGCCATGGCCGCCTGGCAGCTGATGACCACTAATAAGGGCACGTAGAATTCCCCGCCAGCCTTGCGAATAGAGCAGGACCGCGATGATGCCCATGGTCTTCTGGGCGTCGTTGCTGCCGTGGCCGAGCGAATAGAGCGAAGCGGAGATGAACTGCATCACGCGGACGGTGGGATCGATGGCAAACAGCGTCTGGCGCACGAAAAGCCAGGAAAGGATCAGTACGAGCACGAGCAGGAAGCCGACGACGGGTGTTTTGCAAAGCGATTTCTAGCTTTGCAAAACGTTGGCTCGATGCTGTTCTTCTTGCGGCGGTTGTTATGCTGTTGATCGTCGATGGATCACTTGACCGGCCGCACGAGCGAGATGACCCGCGGCTTTGAGGGCGCGTCAAGCCATTCGATCCACTTGTCCCGCTCCTCTATCGTATCGAAGAAGCGCCAGAGCTTGAACTCCTCTTCAGTGGTTTCCAGCATCTCGCCGATGGATGCGAGCTCCAGCGGCAGCGCCACTTCGTTGCCGTCGAAGCGTATGAAGTAGACCCCTTCGGCCGCGAGACGGACAACTTGGCCGGTGCCGTAACTTCCATCGGGATCGTCGACGGTGAAGTACATTCCGGTCAAAGTGTCAAAAACTTTGTCGTTCATAGGTTTCCAATGCCAGTTCAAAAAAGACGCACGCCTGATTTCATTTAATCGAATGCACCGCTTCGTCAATCGTTCGCTTCTTCCACACCGTTCCTCAACGCGGAGCGGCGATACGCTTAGCCCGAGAAAACACTGAGCGTCAGATAGAACAGCGCCGAAATCGCTGCTGCCGAGGGCAGCGTCACGATCCAGGCGATGACGATATTGCCGGCGATTCCCCAGCGCACCGCCGTGACGCGGCGAGCGGCACCCACGCCGATGATGGCGCCGGTGATCGTGTGGGTCGTCGAGACGGGGATGCCGAGCCAGGTGGCGGCGAAGAGGGTGATGGCACCGCCGGTTTCCGCGCAAAAACCCTGCATCGGGTTGAGGCGGGTGATCTTCGAGCCCATCGTGTGCACGATGCGCCAGCCACCCATCAGTGTGCCGAGCGCCATTGCCGCCTGGCAGGTGATGACCACCCAGAAGGGCACGTAGAATTCGCCGCCGAGATAGCCCTGCGAATAGAGCAGCACGGCGATGATGCCCATGGTCTTCTGCGCGTCGTTGCCGCCATGGCCGAGCGAATAGAGCGAAGCGGAGATGAACTGCATCACGCGAAACGTGCGGTCGACGGCGAACGGTGTCTGGCGCACGAAAAGCCAGGAGACGATCAAGACGAGGACCAGCGCCAGAAAGAAGCCGATGGCGGGAGACAGAAAGATGGCGCTCGCCGTCTTGATGAGGCCACTCCAGACGACGGCGTCGAAGCCGGTCTTGGCAAGGCCGGCACCAACGAGGCCGCCGATCAGCGCGTGCGAGGAGCTTGATGGAATGCCGAAAATCCAGGTGACGACATTCCAGATAATCGCGCCCATCAGGGCTGCGAAGATGACGAGCGGGCTGACGATGCCGGGATCGATGATGCCCTTGCCGAGCGTTTCGGCGACATGCAGGCCGAAGAACAGGAAGGCGATGAAATTGAAGAACGCCGCCCACATGACGGCATATTGCGGGCGCAGCACGCGCGTCGAGACGATCGTGGCGATGGAATTCGCTGCGTCGTGCAGGCCGTTCAGGAAATCGAAGAGCAGCGCTATGCCGACGAGGCCGACGAGCAGCGGAAAGGCGAGGGTGGCGTCCATCAGACGTTCTCGATCACGATACCGCTGATTTCATTGGCGACATCCTCGAAACGGTCAACGACCTTTTCCAGTTCGCCGTAGATCTCGCTGCCGATGATGTAGGCCATCGGGTCGGACTTGCCGTATTGCTTGAAAAGGTTCTTCAGGCCCTGGTCGTGCAGCTCGTCGGAGCGGCCCTCGACGCGGGTGACCTCTTCGGCAATCGCGCTGAGGCGGCCGGCATGCACGCCGACCTTGTCGAGCAGCGGGATGGCCTCGGCGATGAGGTGGGCGGCCTTGACGACGACGTCGCCCATTTCCTGCATGCCGGGCTCGAAGCTGGTCTGCTCGAAGAGGCGAATGGTTTTCACCGTCTTGTGCATCATGTCGATGGCATCGTCCATCGACTGGATCAGGTCCTTGATGTCGCCGCGGTCGAAGGGGGTGATGAAGCTGCGGCGCACGGCGAGCAGCACTTCACGGGTGATATCGTCGGCCTGGTCTTCCAGCGCGACGATGCGGTCGCAGTGCTTTTCCATGTCGGGGCCGCCGGCGAGCACCTGCTGGAGGGCTTCGGCAGCGCCGACGACGGTGCGGGAATGCTGTTCGAAATAATCGAAGAAGCGATCTTCACGCGGCATAAGTTTGCGAAACAGCGAGAGCATGGATGCCCCTTACATGGCTGGGGTTGTCATGCGGCTGTCATAATTGACCGTCAACGCGCTGGAAAGCGCCGATTCCGGCTTGTCACAATTCTCTGCTGGCCTGTGGATAAGCCGTAAAGCGGATCACGGCACGATCTTGAATGGCTGCTCGCTGACGGCAACAGCACCGCTTGCGGCATCGCGGAAACGGTAGCGCAGCACGTAGTCGCCGGGTGGCGGGCTGGTGAGGTTCAGCGTCAGCTTGGCGAAGACTTCCTGGTTGCGCACGCTGCCCTTGAAGTCGAACGAGCCGAAGGCTTTCTGCTCGGCGAGCTTGGTACCCTTGGGATCGAGCAGTTCGAGATCGACCGTGAAATGCGATTCCAGCAGGCCCGCGTCGGCTGGCCGCCAGGTGAGGCCGACCGGCTCGACATAGGAGATCAGCGCCTCGCCAGCCTTGAAGCTCGCTTCCGGCCGCGCCGTATACATGCCGTAGCCTTCCGGGGGCGCGGAGACGAAGACGGATTTGCCGATCGAAAAGGGCAGGGTGGCGGCGAAAGCGCCGTAAGCGTCGCGGATCGTGCTATGCGCGCCGACCGTATCGCCGGCGGCGGCCTGTTCCTCCGCCTTTTTTGCTGCGTCCTGAAGCGGACCGGCAAAGGCCAACGTGGGCAGAAGCGTGCCGATAAAGCTCAGACGCAACAGGGACTTCGACACAAACATTCAGTCTTCCTCCAGCCGGATGGCGGCAGGATGCGAATTAGCGTGGCAACAGTCAAGAACGCCTGACGGCAAGTGCTAAATCAGCTCTTCCAGAACAGCGGTGTCAGGATGACGAGAACCGTGAGGATTTCGAGACGGCCAAGCAGCATGAGGAAGGAGAGAAGATAGAGCGCTGCATCGTGGAAGCCAGCGAATGAGCCGGCCGGGCCGATCGCCTGGGTGACGCCGGGGCCGACATTGGAGAGCGAGGTGGCGGCTGCCGAAATCGCCGTCAGCACGTCATAGCCCATCAGGCCGAGCAGGATGGCGCCGATGGCGGAGATCGCCACATAGGTGATGAAGAACAGGAAGACGCCGCGCTGGAGATCGATATCGACGGTCATCGTCCCGTAGCGCACGGCATGAATGCCATCCGGATAGATGAGGCGATAGAGTCCCGTGCGGATGAAGTTGAACAGGATGATCAGGCGGTAGGCCTTGAGGCCGCCGGCGGTCGAGCCCGAACAGCCGCCCATGAAGGTCGCGACGAAGGCGAGCGCCACGATGAAATGGCCCCATTGCGTATAGTCGTCGCTGGCAAAGCCGGTCGTCGAAAGGATCGACGAGACGGTGAAGAAGGAATGCGCCAGGGCCTCGCGGAAATCGACGCCGTTTTCAAGTCGCTGGAAGACGCTGGCTGCCACGGAGAAAAGCACCAGATAGCCGAGGAACACGCGGATCTGCGGATCACGCCACGCATCGACGCGGCCGCGCACGACGATGAGGATCAGCACCGAGAAGGGCAGGCTGGAGAGCGTCATGAAGAAGGTGGCGGCCCAGAGCAGCGGCAGGCTTTTGAAATAGCCGAAGGAGGCGTCATGCGTCGAAAGCCCGCCGGTCGCGACGGTGGACATGGCATGGTTCAGCGCGTCGAAGCGGCTCATGCCGAGGGCAGCATAGGTGATGGCGCAGATCAGCGTGATCGCCACGTAGATGGCGAGGAACGCTCGGGTATAGCTTGCGATGCGGGCGAAGGGCTTGTCGGCGGTGTCGGATGATTCGAGCTTGAAAAAGGACATGCCGCCAACGCGCAGATACGGCATGATGAACAGCCCGAGCGCGAGAATCCCGATGCCGCCGAGCCAGTGCAGCAGCGAGCGCCACATCAGGATGCCGGGCGGCGCGTCGTCGAGGCCGACGATGACGGTCGAGCCCGTCGTGCTGATCGCCGAGACCGATTCGAAAAATGCCTGCGCGAATGTCAGCTTCATCGAGGATAGCCAGAGCGGCATCGCGCCGATGAAACTCGCGCTCAGCCAGAGCATGTTGACGACGAGGAAGCCCATGCGCTTGTTGAAGGGCGGCGGGCCGGCGCGGGTAGCGGCGGCCGTGGCGAGCGACAGGCCGCCGGTCATGAAGGCGGAGAGAAAGAAGACTTCCGAATCGGGATGGCCGTAATAGACGTCGATAAACGCCGGGATGAGCATCGCCACCGAGAGATAGATGCCGCTGATGGCGGCAATGTTGATGGCGGACCGGAAGATGGTGGCGTTCAAGGAAAATCGTCCTGCGTGCCGGCCACCGCATCATTGATGCGGTATATTCAAAAATTCTACAGCGCCCTTTGCACGTCATGAATGACGTGCGGTACTGTAGGCTCAGTCAAGTCTCGAAAGGCCGCGCGGCCGGGACGGGTGGTGTCTGTCGCTGCGATATGCAATAGCCTTTGCATTGTACAAACTCAAGGATGGCATCGAACGGCATGAAACCGGACGTCGACGCAGCCCGTGACGCATTGCGCGGGCTTTTTCCCGAAACACCCCTTCAGCTCAACGAACATCTCTCCGCCCGCTATGGCGCGGATATTTACCTGAAGCGCGAGGACCTCTCGCCGGTGCGTTCCTACAAGATCAGGGGCGCGTTCAACTTCTTCCGCAAGGTTTTGGCGAAAGAGGACGGGGCCCGCAGCTTCGTCTGCGCGTCCGCCGGCAACCATGCTCAGGGCTTTGCCTTCGTCTGCCGCCATTTCGGTGTGCCGGGCGTCGTCTTCATGCCGGTGACGACGCCGCAGCAGAAGATCGACAAGACGCGAATCTTCGGCGGTGAGTTCGTGTCGATCAAGCTCGTCGGCGACTTCTTCGACCAGTGCTACAAGGCGGCCCGGGACCATGCTGCGGAGACTGGCGCGCTGATGGTGCCGCCGTTCGACCATGAGGATATCATCGAGGGGCAGGCGACGGTGGCGGCGGAAATCGTCGAGCAGCTCGGTGACAAATTGCCGGATCTCGTGGTGCTCCCCGTTGGCGGGGGCGGCCTTGCCTCAGGCGTGACGGGCTATCTTGCCGACAAGCTCGGTCCCTCCAGTTTCCTGTTCTGCGAACCTGCCGGTGCGCCGAGCCTCAAGCGCAGCCTGGAAGGCGGCGCCGTGGTGACGCTCGACCAGGTGGATAATTTTGTCGACGGTGCCGCTGTCGGGCAGATCGGCGCGCTCAATTTTGCTGCACTCAGCCGGTTTTCCGCCGATCAGGTCATGCTGCTCTCCGAAAACGCGATCTGCGTGACGATGATCGACATGCTGAATGTCGAGGGCGTGGTGCTGGAGCCGGCCGGCGCACTGTCGCTGACGGCGCTGGATGCGCTCGGCCGCGAGGCGCTGGAGGGCAAGACGGTGGTCGCCGTCGTCTCCGGCGGCAATTTCGATTTCGAGCGTCTGCCGGACGTCAAGGAACGCGCCATGCGGCATGCGGGCTTGAAGAAATACTTCATCCTGCGCCTGGCCCAGCGCCCCGGCGCCCTGAAGGACTTCCTCAACATGCTCGGCCCGGACGACGACATTGCCCGCTTCGAATACCTGAAGAAATCCGCCCGCAATTTTGGATCGATCCTCATCGGCATCGAAACCAAGGCGCCGGAGAATTTTGCGGCGTTGAAAAAGGCCTTCGACGGCGCGGGCATGCGCTATCAGGACATCACCGAGAACGAAATTCTCGCAAACCTCATCATCTAGGGGCACGACGGCCGGCAGTGCTCTCCTCTTGGAGGGCGTTGCGGCCTGTGTTAGCAATCGATCATGGCATCATTCTTCTCAAAACTCTTCGGTCGCAGCGGCGGCTCGGCTCCTCCGGTGAAAATCGCGGAGGAAACCGAGGCCTACAACGACCTCACCCTTATCGCAGCTCCCATTCCGGAGGGCGGCCAGTATCGTCTTGCCGGACGGATCGAAAAGCGGGATGGCGACCGGGTGTGGACCCGTTCCTTCATCCGCGCCGATCTCTTCTCCTCGCGGGACGACACGGTCGCCTCGACCTTCCGCAAGGCCAAGCAGATTGCCGACCAGCATGGTGCGTCGCTTTTCAGCGACGGCGTGGACAGCCGGCAGGTCTGAGGCGGGGCGAAGCAAAAGCCGCTTCGCTTTGTGAAAAATCATACAAACAGCATGAAGACGCTGGAGAACCAGCGCATTTGCCTGTATCCGCAGGAAACGACTTGTTGCGACCGTGCCGGTGCTGTTAGCTGCTGGCACGAAGAATCTGCGGACCGATCATGGGTACTGAAAATCTGATCCTGCTTCTCATCGAGGCCGGGTTCTATTTTGTCTTCATGGTGGGCATCCTGCATCTTCGCCATCAGTTGGGCATCGGCGTTTTCGTCGCCGCGCTCGGGGTGATGCACTTCCTAGAAACCTACCTGGCGGCTGTCTTCTACGTCGAATTGCCCTTCGGTGTCATTTCGCCGGGTTCCTCCGTGCTTTTTTCCGGCAAGCTGATGATGATCCTCCTTCTCTACGTGAAGGAGGATGCGGCCGTCGTGCGGGCACCGATCTACGGCCTGCTTGCGGGCAATTTTCTGACGGTGGGCCTCGGTTTTCTCCTGCGTCACCACCAGACCATCAGCGTCGTACCCGGTCGTCTTGCCGACCTCGCCTTCATCGACGAGATGGGGTGGCTGATGCTCTGGGGCACGACGCTGCTCTATATCGATTCGCTTGCCATCATCCTGCTCTACGAACGCCTGGGCCGGGTCTTCAAGCGTAGCACGGCCATGCGCTTCTTCGTTTCCGGGGTCGTGGTTTTGACCTTCGACCAGATCGGCTTCTTCGCCGCTCTGCATTTCCTGAACGGCGCGCCGACCGAAGTCTTCTGGGGCGGCTGGCTTGCCAAGATGATGGCGGCCTGCGCCTACGCCGTGCTGATCACCATCTATCTCTCCTATTCGCGTATTTCGGCCATTCCGGTCTCGCCGCGGCCGATTGCGGACATCTTTGCCGATCTCACCTTCCGGGAGCGTTACGAGGATCTGCTTGACCGGTCCGGCAGGGACGCGCTGACCGGTGTCTATGATCGCAGCCGCCTGGAATTCGAAGCGCCGCGCATGCTTTCGGCGATGCTGGTGGAGGGCAAGCCGCTGGCCCTCATGATCCTCGATGCTGACCACTTCAAGGACGTCAACGACCGTTTCGGCCATCTGGCCGGCGATGGTGTGCTCAAGGATATCGCCGCCTGCCTGCAACGCGCGGTGCGTGGCAACGACAAAGTCTTCCGCTTCGGCGGCGAGGAATTCGTGATAATCTGTGAAGATATAGCCCCCGATGTTGGGGCCGAGCGGGCGGAAGCGCTGCGCCGCGCGGTGGAGACGGAAATCCTCCGACCGGACGGTGCGCCGGTCACGGTCAGCATCGGTATTGCCAACAGCTACAATGACGGTACGACGCTGAATGCCCTGCTCTCGGCCGCCGACGCCCGGCTCTATGCCGCGAAGAATGCCGGACGCAACCGTGTGATTTCCAACTAGTTCTTTGCCTTGACGCCTGGATTTCGCTTCCCAAGCCCAAAGCTGCAAACGGTTCTTGCCTTTTGCCCCGCAATGCGACCGATCCGTACTCGATCCCGTCACAAAAGGTTCACGCGGGCTTTCTATACGAATTCAAGGACGTCCTGAACACGCAGCAGATAGTCAATACGGATATCGATCATGTTCGAAGACACCCATCTGAATCGCATCAAAGCGGAAATAGCCGACAGCTTCGATGAGGAGCTGGAAATGCAGATCGAAGAGGAGCGGCTGGACGACCTCGTTGCAGAGGGCATGTCCGGACCTGCACTGCCGACGCTGGAGCGCCGGGTCTATTTCCGAGAACTGTTCCGTCTCCAGCATGAGCTGGTGAAGCTGCAGGACTGGGTGCAGCACAAAAAGCTCAAGGTCGTCGTGTTGTTCGAGGGGCGCGATTCCGCCGGCAAGGGCGGTGCCATCAAGCGCGTGACCCAGCGCCTCAATCCGCGTGTCTGCCGCGTCGTTGCCCTTCCGGCACCGACCGAGCGCGAGCGCAGTCAGTGGTATTTCCAGCGTTACGTCTCGCAGCTGCCGACGGCCGGCGAAATGGTGCTGTTCGACCGCTCCTGGTACAACCGGGCGGGCGTGGAGCGCGTCATGGGCTTCTGCACGCCGGACGAGCTGGAGGAATTCTTCCGCTCGGTGCCGGAATTCGAGCGCATGCTGGTACGCTCCGGCATCATCCTCATCAAATACTGGTTCTCGATCACCGACGACGAGCAGGAATTCCGCTTCCGCATGCGCATCCATGATCCGCTGAAGCAGTGGAAGCTCTCGCCAATGGACCTGGAAAGCCGGGTCCATTGGGAAGATTACACCAAGGCCAAGGAAGAGATGCTGGCGCGCACCCACATTTCCGAAGCGCCATGGTGGATCGTCGAGGCCGTCGACAAGAAGCGGGCACGGCTCAACTGCATCGCCCATCTTCTGGCGCAGGTGCCTTACGAGGACGTGCCGAAGCCACCGATCGACCTGCCGCAGCGTGTTCGCAACGACGACTATATCCGCCAGCCGCCGCCGGACGAGATGTACGTTCCGGATGTCTATTGACGCTGGGCGCGCATGTGAACCTGCTGGAGCAGCTGGACAGAGAACACCCGCCGGGCCTCGTTGGCGCCTGGCGGGGCACTGCCGACGGCCGGGTGAAGCTCATCGCACCGGTGCAGATCGACGAGGCCCTTGCTGCTGAAGACGGCTGGGTCTGGCTGCATGTCGATCTGGTCGATCAACGCATGCAGGGCTGGCTCACCGGCCGATGCACGTTGCCTGTCGCCGCACGCGCCGTTCTCGACGGGCACGATGAAAGCCTGGTTCTCGGCCATGAGGCCGGCACGACGCATGGTGTCGTCGTCGATTTGCAGCAGGACATGGAGCGCACGTCCACTGCGGTCGGTCGGCTGCATTTCGCGGTGACCGACCGGCTTCTCGTCACCGCGCGGCGACATCCGCTGGCGGCCGTGGACAGGGTGCGGCGCTCCTTTGCCGAAGGTTTTTGCCCGGCGACGGCTTACGAGCTTTTCGAGGCTATCGTCGCGGCGTTCTGCAAGAACACCAATCTTCGGCTGAAGGAAGCGGCATCTCTTCTCGATGCGGTGGAGGATCGACTTGTCACCGAGCGGCTGAGCGACGAGCGTCGCAGCCTCAAGGAAATCAGGCGCTTGGCCGTCTCGCTGCACCGGCCCGTTGGCGGAATGGTGGCGCTGTTCGAGGAAGAGGACCGCGACGGCTGGATGTTGTCGGAAACGGCGCACGCCACGCTGCAGCGGCTGTCGATCCGGCTTGAAAGACTGGATCGCGAGATCGTCATGCTCAACGATCGCGCGCGCCTTCTGCAGGAGGAAATGGCGGCGGAACTGGCGGACGAGTCCAACCGCAGCCTGAAGGCGATGGCTGTCATGAGCGCCTTGCTGTTGCCCGGCACGCTGGTTGTCGGTGTCTTCGGCATGAACACCGCCGGCTTGCCGTTCAGCCACGGTGAATCCGGCTTCGGCTGGGCGGTGATGCTCGGCGTAGCTGCCACCGCGCTCTTCTATTGGCTGTTGCGGCGGGCCGGCGTCAGCCTGCGTTTTTAAATGCCAACATTCGGCCGGTCGATGATTTCGCGTAGCGCGAAGCTCGAATTGATCTTCACCACATGGGGCAGGGCAGACAGCCAGTCGCGGTGAATGCGCTCGTAGTCCTCGAGATCCTTGGCGGCGACGCGCAGGATATAGTCGTATTCACCCGACATCAGGTAGCAGACCAGCACATTCGGGCAGAGTTTCACCGCCGATTCGAACTCGTTGAGTGTCTTGGCGAACTGGCCGGAGAGCGAGATGTGCACGATGGCGATCATCTTGTAGTCGAGCGCCTTGGGCGAGACGCGGGCGTAGTAGCCGTTGATGACGCCGCTTTTTTCGAGAATGTCGAGGCGACGCGAACAGGCCGACGGCGACAGGCCGACACGCTCGGCAAGGTCTGCATTCGAGATTCGGCCGTTCTGCTGAACTGCCTTCAAGATCGCAGCATCAATTGCATCTCGTTGCGCCATTCGAATATCCTTCGAAATTTCTGCTGATATTCGCTGAATATTCGAAAATCGCGTGTTTCGCAAACCGGCTTTGCAAGGACATTGCACGTCTCCTCTGCTTCCATGGTGCTCCCCGCCGAAAGCGGGGCAAAGAGACGGGAACAGGACTGTGAAAGGAACGCGAATGCGTGTCGGTTGTCCGAAGGAAATCAAGAATCACGAATACCGGGTGGGTTTGACGCCAGGGGCCGTGCGTGAATATGTGGCCCACGGTCACGAGGTCATCGTCGAGACCAAGGCCGGTGCCGGCATCGGCGCGGATGATGACAGCTACCGCGCCGCCGGCGCAAAGATTGTTGCCACTGCCGCGGACATCTTCCAGAAGTCCGACATGGTGGTGAAGGTCAAGGAGCCGCAGCCCTCCGAATGGGCGCAGCTGCGTGACGGACAAATTCTCTACACCTATCTGCATCTTGCGCCCGATCCGGAGCAGACCAAGGGCCTGCTCGCCTCCGGCGTGACGGCGATCGCCTATGAGACGGTAACGGACGAACGTGGTGGTCTGCCGCTTCTGGCACCGATGTCCGAGGTGGCTGGGCGTCTCTCCATCCAGGCGGGCGCCACGGCACTCCAGAAGGCCAATGGCGGCCGTGGTATCCTGCTCGGCGGCGTGCCGGGAGTGCTGCCGGCCAAGGTGGCCATCATCGGTGGCGGCGTCGTCGGCCTGCATGCAGCGCGGATGGCCGCCGGCCTCGGCGCGGATGTCTCCATCCTCGATCGTTCGATCCCGCGTCTGCGTCAGCTTGACGATATTTTTGGCGGCCGCATCCACACGCGCTACTCGACGATCGACGCGCTGGAAGAGGAAGTTTTCGCGGCCGATCTCGTCATCGGCGCCGTGCTGATCCCCGGTGCCGCGGCACCGAAGCTGGTCACCCGCGAAATGCTCTCCGGCATGAAGAAAGGCGCCGTTATCGTCGATGTCGCCATCGACCAGGGCGGCTGCTTCGAGACCTCGCATGCGACGACCCATTCCGACCCGACCTACGAGGTCGATGGCGTGGTGCACTATTGCGTTGCCAACATGCCGGGTGCCGTACCAGTCACCTCTGCCCATGCGTTGAACAACGCGACGCTGCACTACGGCCTCCAGCTTGCCGACAAGGGCCTGAAGGCGATTGCCGAGGACCGTCATCTGCGCGCAGGCCTCAACGTACACAGAGGGCGCGTGACGAACCGGCCGGTCGCCGAGGCGCTCGGCTACGAGTCCTACGCGCCCGAGGCGGTGCTGAACGTCGCCTGAGTGATCAGTATGCAGACAGAAGGCCCGGAGCGATCCGGGCCTTTTTCATGCGCGCTCGACGCGGCACTGATAGCAATTGTTGCGCGCGGAGCGGATGTGCAGATACGCGACATCCGCGCGAGCCAGCAGGCTCGCCGCGTAGGCGGGAATCTCTGCATTCGCAACCACCGCGCCGGTGCCGTAGAGGATGCGGTTTCCTTCGGAATAGCCGCGCACGATGTAGTCGCGGCTGGTCAGCATTGGCGGCATGGCGTCCGATGGCGGATGGGCATCGCAGGGTTCGGCATGGAGGAAGATCGGTCCGGTTTCCGCATAGGGCTGGAGTGCCGGGAAGGGGCGGTGGGCGAGAATGAAGTAGGGTTCCCCCGCTCCGACGAGCCGCAGGCAGTGGCGGCAGGGCACACCGTCGCCGTCGGAGATATGGCGCTCCGGCGTCATGCCATAGGCATCGTTGCCGCCGCTCCAGCAAGCGGTGGCGGTTTCTGTCGGTAGGGGCAGGAAGCGGATGGACATGACGCTGACTCCATTTGTCGTGCCGTGACGATCCATCGTTTTGTGGCGCTGCGACACCCGTTTCTTGCCGCCCTAAGCAAAACCGCCGGCACGAAGGCCGGCGGCGAAGGATTGGCTGGCGGGACTACCGCACGAACTCGTCGATGCGGCGGAGCGTGACGCGGCGGTTGCGCCATTCCTCGTTCTGGGTCGGCACGAGCAGGTATTCCTCGCCATAGCCGACCGTTTCCAGCGCGCGCGACGGGATGCCGAATTCCTGCACGAGAACCCATTTCAGCGATGCGGCGCGACGTTCGGACAGAACCTGGTTGGAGGCGGCGGAGCCGACGGCGTCCGTGTGGCCCTCAATGAGGAAGACGGCGCGGCGGCGACGGCTGAGGATTTTTTCCATGGCGCGGGCGATCTGGCGCACTTTGCGATATTCCGAGCGCGGGATGTCCGCCGAGGCAAAGGCGAAGTTGATCGACTGGATATCGATCGAAGGCGCGGTGCGGCGCAGGTCCGCCCGGCGCTTGAACTCGCGCACGGTGACGCGTTCGTTCTCCGGCATGCGGCGGGCGGGTGCTGCGTCGAGGCGGCGCAGGATCATGTCTTCGGACGGCGTTTCCTGCGCAAGCGCGAGGCCGGAAAGGGCCGGAGTGGCGAGGGCGGCGGCAAACGCGGTCAGAAAGGCGCGGCGTTGCATGGCGATATTTCCTTCTCGTTTCGTCATTCGTGCGGAAACTGCCACGAACGATCTGAAGGAAACATGAACCGGCGGTTGGGTGCCGTTCAGACTGTTTAACGGCCCTCGGCAGGCAGCAGGCAGTCGCGCTTGGCCAGGTCCAGCAATTCGGCATCGGAGAGGGGAACGACCTCCGCATCCCGCGTGCCGACCGGCGAGAAGCCGAACATCTGATAGAGCTGGAGGGCGCGAGGATGGTCGAGATCGTTCGTCGTGACCGTCACGCACTTCGGCCCGAGCGCCCAGGCGGCATAGAGGGTCTGGAGCAGGAACCACTTGCCGATGCCGAGACCGAGCGCCCGTTCGAGCAGGCCGAAATGCGAAAGCTCGATGACGTCCCCATCGACCTGCAGCAGTTCGAAGAAGCCGGCCGGCGCGCCGTTGACGTACAGCACGGTGACGCTGTTGCGCTTGTCGTTGAGTTTTTTCGCCAAGGTCTCGTCATTCATCCGCAGCCGGTCGACCCAGTGCCAGCGGCTGCCGACCTGCCGGTAGAGGAAGCGGTAGAAGGCGAGCGGGATTTCCGGCGCGCTGAGGATGGCGGTATGCACGTTGACCGGCACCGGCAGGCTCTGTTTCGGCGGGCTCGTCATTTCAAGCGCGGTGATGTGCACCTGGATCGGTGTCGGCTGGACTTTCTTCGCCATCAGTCTTTTCCCGTCACGACCGGCGTATCGTCCCGGCCACCCCATTGCGACCAGGAGCCGTCATAGAGCGTGTTGTTTTCATGGCCGAGCGACGCGAGTGCGAGTGTGATGATCGCAGCCGTGATACCCGAGCCGCAGCTTGTCACGACCGGCTTGGAAAGGTCTATCCCCGAATCCTCGAAATGCTGGCGCAGGCTTGTTAGGTCCTTGAACTTGCCGTCGACGGAGAAGGTGCCGGAGGGCATGCTCTTCGCGCCCGGCATATGACCGGAGCGCATGCCGGCGCGCGGCTCGGCTTCCTCGCCGGTGAAACGGCCTGCACCCCGGGCATCGGCAATCTGCTTGGACTTGGTCGAGACGACGCCGCGCATTTCCTCGAACGAGGTGACGGCATAGGGATTGAAATTGGTGTGGAAGACGGCGGGTGCCGGTTCTGGCAGGTCGGTCTCGAGCGGCCGACCGTCCTTCTTCCAGCCGTCGATGCCGCCATCCATGACGTAGACGTTCTTCGCTCCCATGGTGCGGAACAGCCACCAGACACGCGGCGCGGTGAAAATGCCGGGGCCGTCATAGACGACGATGGTATCGGTCTCGGAAATGCCGAGCTTGCCGACTTCCGTGGCAAAGAAGGCCGGCGAGGGCACGGTGTGCGGTAGCGGGCTGGAATGGTCGGCGATCACGTCCTGGTCGAATAGAACCGCACCCGGAATGTGGCCGCTCGCATATTCGGCCGCACCGTTGCGGTTCTGCGCGGGAAGATACCAGGAGGCGTCGACGATGCGGAACTCCGGTGCGCCAAGCTGCTTTTCCACCCAATCCGCCGAGACGACGAACTTGCTCTTGTCGTTGGACATGGTCTTCTCCTCAAAGCAATTCCAGCAAAAGTGCGCAGCGGTTTTGCGTGCCGCGAATTGCGCAATACAAATGGCTTTAGCCTTCGGAACCGGGCGCCCCGAAACGGATGCGGAACCGGCGGTTCTCCTTGCCCTTCTTCTCGATCTTGGCGATGTGGATGGCGCCGACCTCCTGCGTTTCGGACACATGCGTACCGCCGCAGGGCTGGCTGTCGATGGACGAGTTCTCACCGATGCAGACGAGGCTGACCCGACCGAGACCCATCGGTGGGCGCACGTTCTTCGATTTCACGATGCCGGGATTGGCGGCAAGCTCTTCGTCGGTGATCCATTGCACGAAGATCGGGTGGTTTTCCGCGACGAGCTTCATCAGCCTCGCCGTCACCTCGTCCCTGTCGATGGTTTCCGTCATGTCGAAATCGACACGGCTGTCGTCCTCGCCAACGGCAGCGCCGGTGATCGGGAAGGGGCAGACGACGGAGAGCAGGTGGCAGGCGGTGTGCATGCGCATCAGCTTGTAGCGCCGCACCCAGTCGATATGGGCGACGACGATCTCGCCGACGATCGGCGAGGTCTCGCCTTCCAGCGGACGATGAATGACGATTTCCTTGGTGGCGCCCGTCACGGCCGGGCCGAGGGTTATACGGCTGCCGTCGGCGCGCTCAAGAAAACCCGTGTCGCCCGGCTGGCCGCCGGATGTCGCGTAGAAACAGGTCTGGTCGAGCTCGATGCCGCCGTCTTCGTGCACCGCAGTCACCACCGCCTCGTTTGTCGAAAGATAAAAATCGTCGCGAAAGAGGGCAGTGGTGGGTAGGGACATGAGACCTATTCGACCGGCTGATAAGGGACTTTGATCCCCGATTTCGCCTTCAGCCAGCCTGGAACCGGCAGGCCCTTCGAATCGAGGAAGTCCGCGTTGAAGAGTTTGGACTGATAGCGGTTAGCATAGTCGCAGAGGATCGTCACGATCGTGTGGCCGGGGCCGAGGTCCTTCGCCAGACGGATCGCGCCGGCAATGTTGATGCCCGATGAGCCGCCGACGGCAATGCCTTCGTTCTCGATAAGGTCAAAGACCAGCGGAACGGCCTCGGAATCCGGGATGTTATAGGAATAGTCCGGCGTAAAACCTTCCAGATTCGCCGTGATGCGGCCCTGGCCGATGCCTTCGGTAATCGAGCTGCCGGCGGACTTCAGTTCGCCATGGGCATAATAATTGTAGAGCGCTGCGCCATCGGGATCGGCAAGGGCGATCTTGATGTTGGGATTTTTGGCCCGCAGGCCCGCTGCAACGCCGGCCAGGGTGCCGCCGGAGCCGACGGCGGAGACGAAACCGTCCACCTTGCCATCCGTATCGCGCCAGATTTCCGGGGCAGTGGTCTCGATATGGGCATCGCGGTTGGCGACGTTGTCGAACTGGTTTGCCCAGATCGCGCCGTTCGGTTCCGTCTTGGCGAGTTGCTCGGCCAGACGGCCGGAGAGCTTTACGTAGTTGTTCGGGCTCTTGTAGGGAACGGCAGGCACTTCGACGAGCTCCGCGCCGAGCAGGCGCAGCGCGTCCTTCTTTTCCTGGCTCTGGGTTTCCGGAATGACGATGACGGTGCGGTAGCCGAGCGCCTGGGCGACGAGGGCCAGCCCGATGCCCGTATTCCCGGCCGTGCCCTCGACGATGACGCCGCCAGGACGGAGCGCGCCAGAGCGTTCCGCAGCCCGGATGATAAAGAGTGCCGCACGGTCCTTGACCGACTGGCCGGGGTTCAAGAATTCCGCCTTGCCGAGGATTTCGCAGCCCGTCGCCTCCGAGGCGCCCTTGAGGCGGATCAGCGGCGTATTGCCGATTGCATCCAGAACGGACGGGAGAATGGACATGGGGACGAGCCTCGTTTTATGTGCCTAGAGTAGGAAGCGTCTTTTCGGCCGGCAAGCGTTGCTTTGCAAGAAATCGTGTTTCTCGAGAGGGGCCTTAGATAGGGATTTTTTC
Source organism: Shinella sp. (assembly GCF_052438155.1). Taxonomy (NCBI): domain Bacteria; kingdom Pseudomonadati; phylum Pseudomonadota; class Alphaproteobacteria; order Hyphomicrobiales; family Rhizobiaceae; genus Shinella; species Shinella sp. The sequence goes on from NZ_JBQVPI010000001.1 coordinate 963,782, forward strand.
TACCATGACATGTCAGGCGAGGGGGCGTGTGTAAACCACCTGCCGAACATCGATGTTCCTTGCCCGAAAACCTGCCTCGCAATAGTAGAAATAGAATTCCCAGAGCTTTCGAAAACGCTCGTCGAAACCGAGGGGAACGATACGCTCCCACGCCCCCCAGAAGCGGTGACGCCATTCGGCAAGGGTGCGGGCATAGTCCTGGCCGAATCCGATATCCGACGCGGTCGACAAGCCGAACTCGCGGCCGAGCGACGACAGGTGCTCGCGCGTCGGCAGCATGCCGCCGGGGAAAACGTATCTCTGGATGAAATCCGGGTTCGCCCGGTATTCGGCATAGGCTTCCTGAAGAATGGTGATGATCTGCAGGCCGGCGCGCCCGCCGGGTTTCAGGCATTCGTGCAGTTTTGAAAAATAGGCCGGCCAGTATTTTTCGCCCACCGCCTCGAACATCTCGATAGAGACGATGCGGTCATAGGTGCCGGTTTCGTCGCGATAATCCTGGAATTTTAGTTCGACGCGGTCGGCGAGGTTGGCTTTCGCCATGCGCTCGCGCGCAAAGGCCAGTTGCTCGCGGCTGATCGTCAGGCCGGTAACCTTGCAGCCGATCTCGCTTGCGGCGAATTCGGCAAAGCCGCCCCAGCCGCAGCCAATTTCCAGCACATGATCATTCGGGCCGATCCCGGTTGCGTCCGCGAGCGCGCGGTATTTCGCCACCTGCGCGGAGGTGAGATCGTTGGCACCGTGTGAATAGAGCGCCGACGAATAGGTCATCGTGGGATCGAGCCATTCCGAATAGAAGGCGTTTCCGAGATCGTAGTGGGCGGAAATGTTGCGTTGGGCGCCGCGCTTGGTGTTGGCATTCAGCCAGTGGCGGAATTTCTCGAAGAGGAGGAAAAGGCCGCGCGGGCCGTTGGTATAGTTGCGCACGACATTCGTGTTGACGAGGATGAGTTCCAGGAAAGCGCCGGCATCCGGGCTTTCCCAGTCGCCGTCGATATAGCTCTCTCCAACGCCGAGTGCGCCCTCGCTGACGGCGCGGTGCAGGAGGCTCCAATTGTGCAATTTGACGACAGCATGCGGGCCGGGCGCCTTGCCGCCGATCACGAAGGTTTGTCCCGTGGGCACAGTCATGGAAAGCAGACCGGTTTCGAGGCCGAGAAGGCCGCGCAACACCATCTGCGCGCGAAACGGCAGTCCTTTCGTCCTCTCCGCGAAATTGGCTCCAGTGAGGATATCGCGGTCGGAATGTGCCTTTTCTGAACTCATTTCAGTCGTCATCGATTGCCCCTCTGCCAACCCGACGTAACGGAAAGCTAGCGCCAATATTTCCGAACGCCAAGACGTGAATCATGACAGTCCGGATCAAAAAGTTGCGGGAGGCGGCCGCAAAAGGGCCGGCCTTTAACGGCCTGTTAGCAAACATGGTTAATTTTGCGTCTATGCGTGCGGCGCCGGGAACGAAGTTTCTTCTGGCCGTTCGAGCGGAAACTGGAGGTACCATGATGTTTTTCGGGCTTTTTCACGCCACCCCGACCGGCGACGACGATATCGCCACCGGCACCTACGCAGACGGGGTGGTCGGAACGCTGCCGAACGACCCCTCCGCCCGCCCGCGCGATCGCAGCCAGTCCTTCCGTCGCACGGCCTATGACCGGGATTACGGCGCGGTGCGGGTTGCTGGCCAGGCAGGCGCCGGCATGGTGCCCTGACCGGCGAAACGCCGGGAACAAAGTGTTACCCGGCGTGTTTCTCTCCTCGTGCGAATGGAGGAGCCCGCCATGACCCATCACGTCGACGACCGCCAGTTTAGCCCGCGGGAGACCCGCAGCGTTCTTGATGTTGCCGAGCACTGCCGCAAGAACGGGCTCGACAAAGCGGAAGAACGCAAGCTCCTTCTCCTTTTCGGTCGCTTCGCCAGCCGCCATGAGCTGCAGATGAACATAAAGCCACCGCCGCAGAATTTCAGATAGAAGTATTGGACGAACGGGATCAGTCATCCGCCGAAAGCGGGTGAGGGGACGTCGGTGAGACTGACCTGCGGTCCTCTCGGTCATGCGGCGCGTACATATTGTAGCGACGTGCCGCATCTTCCCGTCCGCCACGGTTTCGGGGCCCATGGCGTCAAAGGATAACGTCACCGGCTTTGAAGTTGATTCAAATTTGAAGGCGAAGGGATCCGCGCCTCACCGGCATGTGTCGCGCCGAAGGAACAAAAAAGCCCCATCGACGACCGGCCAAAGCGCAAGCGGTGAGTACGGTTCATCAACCTCGTCAACCCGCACTCATATCTGCACCCTGAACCATGTAACGCTGGTTACACCTGCATGTTGGGCGCTGTTGGTAACCAGTCGTTCCAACCTCACCGAGGGTTTTGGCGCCAACGCCACTCTCGCCGCCACAGGGACAACCAACAATGCCGGTTCGGCCGCAGATTATTTTCGATGTCGTCACCAAGACGGTGGCTATTGTGTTCGGTGACGAGATCCTGACGCTCCATGGTCCATTCCCCACCCGCACGGCTGCGATGGCGGCTGCAATGGACGAGTGTGCAATTCGGGGGTGGCTTGGCGGTTCGGCTGACGAGGCGGCACTCGCGGCGAAGGCCAAATCCTAGCTCGCGCCCCTCGTGCGCATGCCGGTGACCCTAGCGCGCCCTTGTCGCTAGATCTTTGCCAGGAGGTTGTCGCAGAACCAGGAGGCGAGAATTATGACCCAGCGGTTCGATGAACTTTTCATTCCACGCGGCGAGCATCAGCAGGTGGTTGCGTACGACAAGAAGCTCGTGGTGCCATGTATCGGAAAATGTGGACGATGCAGTGCGAGGCGACTGCGCCGCCCGTCGAGAAGAGCTGCGATCGCACTACGAAGCCAAGTCCGCAACACACGTGGCCGGCAGACCGGCCAGCAGATTTATGCAACGTGGTGAGAACCGATTTTCGCCTGCGGCGCCCTTTGGGTGAATAGCGCGCTGGCGTCAGTGCAGACGCATCTGCTCAAGCGGCTCTGACCGCATAAGGATCGCTGATGTATACATCTAGCGCGAGGAGGCCGGAACAACCGTCCTTCAATTGCGTTCGGGCTGCACTAACCAATGGAGCCCTGTCATGAACCGCATCATCTACATCGTCGGTCTGGTCGTCGTCGTTCTCGTTATCCTGTCCTTCCTGGGGCTGCGATGAGCATCATGATCGACGAACGCGAGAGACGCATCAAGCAACGCGCCTTCGAGCTCTGGCAGCGAGAGGGCTCTTTGGACGGCCGGTCGCTTGGCCATTGGCTGCAGGCGGAACGGGAAATCGAGGAAGAAGCGGATGAGGTGGTGGCAGAGGACGCGCCGAATCCAAATGGTCTGAGCAGATACGCCAATCCGAGCCGATAGGCGGAACTAATCATCCATTGTGGAAAAGCGGATTGGGCAAAGAAATTAGGAGCCGGCTCAATCAAGAACCGGCTCCTAAAATAAAATCAGCGTGTTAGCTGAAGAATTTGGCTCCCCGGGCCGGATTCGAACCGGCGACCTGTCGATTAACAGTCGAATGCTCTACCGCTGAGCTACCAGGGATCATCCGCTCGCTGCGGAATGAGCGCGTAATACAAATGCCTGATCGATTTGCCAAGCGATTTTTGACAAAAAAATGCACAAAGCTTGATTGATTGTGGAGAAGTCTCCACTTGGACAGCGGGCAAACCTTGGAAAATCAGGCTTTACAGCAGAATGAGCGGTTAATGAGCACGCGAAAAAACAATATGCATTTCGGCATCGATCCTCGTACGCGGGAGATCGTGATCGGCACTTTCCGTTTGAAACTGCCGGAATCGCGCTGGCTGCGCACCACGATCGGTGTGCTGCTTGTCTGCGGCGGTGTACTCGGCTTCCTTCCCGTCTTGGGATTCTGGATGGTTCCGCTTGGTCTTCTCGTTCTTTCTCACGATTCCCATGTCGTGCGTCGCCAGCGCCGCCGCTTCTCCGTCTGGTGGGCCACGCGCAAGATGCGTCGCAACGCGCGCTGACCGCCGCCATTCTTGCACGGGTATCCCGGACCTGATCTAACCGCCCGGCAGCATTTTTGGGTGAGGGGAATCGATGGGACTTTTGGCGAAGGGTATCGTGGTGGGGTTCGGTGCCACGGTGCTGATGGATGTCTGGGCGATCATTCTCTGGAAGGCATTTGGCCAGGCCCGGCCGAACTGGGCAGCGGTCGGCCGCTGGTTCTGGCATTTGAAGAACGGCGTCATTTTTCACGACGACATCGGCAAGGCGCAGCCCTACGCCCATGAACTGGCGCTCGGCTGGGTCAGCCACTATGCCGTCGGCATTCTCTATGGTGTCGTTCTGGCGCTGATCGTGGGTGAAGGCTGGTTTGCTACGCCGACCTTCCTGCCAGCCTGGATACTCGGCATCGTCACGGTGGGTGCCGGCTGGTTCCTGTTGCAGCCCGGCCTCGGCATCGGCGTGGCAGCCTCGAAGCTGCCGAACGCCAACAAGGTGCGCTTGCTCAACTTGGTCTCGCACACGGTCTTTGCGCTCGGTCTCTTCGGCACGGCGTTGCTGATGCGCTGATCGCCAGGCACGAAAACGCCACCACGGGGCGGTGGTGGCGTCTGTCTCATCCTATCGGGTCGCATTCACGCCAAGAATGATACCGGTGGCGATGCTCATCAGAAGATAGCTGTTGTCGACCTTTACCCACTGTTCGCCGCGTGCCGGCTTGCGCAGGCCATGACGGTGATAGTGGCGCACTGCTGGCCGGCGTTTCCAGTCGGAGACGCGCTCACCCTGACGCCAGTGATGGCGCTTGTCTGTATCGCGCTTCTTCCAGGAAGAGGAATAGCCGGACTTGCGGTCATGACTATAGGTCTGGGCTTGTGCCATAGGCGCCGCAGTGAAGGAGAGCGCGATAGCTGCCAGAAGGGTTTTAGCGAAGAGTTTCATTGGTGGTTCCTCGTTGTTGATACGAGGAGCCTAGGGGCGTCTCGATGAACCGCAACTGAATAAAAAATTACAATTTTGTAATGAAAACAGCATGTTAATATATCGCGCCGGAGGCGCAGAGGCGGCCCGATGGGCCGCCTTGTTCCTTTCGCAGTACCGGCTGCTTTATCGATTGTACATGCCCGTCACGCGTACGGCGACCTGCTGGTGGTTCGGGTGCAGGCCGATATATTCGTACTGCACACCCCAGCTTTCGACGAATTCCTTGAAGGCTTTGAACTCGTGCAGTTCCCAGCCCGGATAATTGAAATACTCGTCGAACAGGATGATCGTGCCGGGCACGATACGCTCCCGCATCTGCGTGAAGATCGTCTGGGTGGAGCTGTAGAGATCGCAGTCGACGTGGATCAACGAGGCCGGGCCTGGATGGTCGTCGAGGAACTTCGGCAGGGTCCTGTCGAACCAGCCGACGATCAGTTCCACATTCGGTGCCACTGCCGGCAGGTCCTGGCGCGCGAAGGCACCCTTCTGGTAGCCGTCGCGCCAATATTCCGGCAGGCCCTCGAAACTGTCGAAGCCATAGACAGGGCCTGGCTTGTTCTGGGCGATGCGATTGATCGAGCGGCCGGAGAAGACGCCGAACTCGACGACGAAGCCTTCGACGGTCGCCTGCGAGCAGGCATAGTCGATGAGCGCGCCAGCACTGTCGGTGCGTTTTGCGCCGATCATGCGGGTGTAGAGATATTGGGAGGATGAAATGCCGGCGGCGAGCTTGGCGATCACATCAAGGTTGAACGCATCACCCTGCGGGCGCGCAATGACCTGATAGACGGCAGACAGAAGCGCCTGCGCCATGGCCTGTTGGTCGGTATTCGGTTCGGTCATCGGACGGCTTTCCAAGAGATCGGGAAGGACAAGACTCACGCATTTCGCGCGAAGATCACCTTGATGCCATCGGCTTGCCCCAAGCCTGCGGCGGCTCTGACGCTCGCGCCTGAATACGTCCATGGGCAAAGCCTGCCGTGAAGGCAGGGCCCGGAGAAAATGACCGTAACGTGTGGATTTGTTTGGAAAATTGGAGGCCTCGCCCGGAATCGAACAGGGGGCGAGGATTTTCAGGCTTTCACCACTAATTGTTTTTGTTGATAGATTTCGCCTTGTGTCGCAACCATGTTGCACTCAGGTCAGTAGAGCAGTGGCGGCATCCGCCAGTTCGCTGCCATCATCGGCCCTCGGAAACAGGTGGCCGTACACGTCCACGGTCATCACGATGGATGCGTGACCTAGGCGTTCCTGCACCATCTTGGCAGGCAAGCCGAGACCGCCATCTTCCTTCCGATTGATCAGCCAACTCGCATAGAAATGGTGAAGGGCATGAAGAACCGAATCCCGGCGTCGGCGGCTATGCGGTCTACATCGACGATGTCGAGTTCAAGTTCGCCTATGCAGGAGATCCGGAGACCACGAACAACGCGATGGAGCTTACCGCGATGCTGCGGGCGATCGGCGCGGCCGGCCGGCTCGACATGGTGCCGGCGCCGGACGTCATCAAGATATGGGGCGATTCCGCCTATGACGTGAACGGCTGCAATGAATGGTTGGAGGGCTGGAAGGCCAACGGCTGGAACAGGAAGAAGCCGAACAGCCCGAACCGCGTGGCCGCTGAGATCAAGAACCTCGAGCAAAGCTCCGCCGCCAAGCGAAGGCAATGCGCTGCGGAGTGCCGACGAGCGATGTGTTGCTGGTTCTGCTGTCGGTGAAATTTAACGTCGTAGAGGCTGGTAAAGCGATCAAGGCGGGAGAAGCAGCATGACATTCACTGATTGGACGGCGAAGGCGGTCGAGGATCGGGTTCTCGAAATGGCCGATACGTTGAGGAAGGTTCCTGCTGTCGGCGACCCGAAGGTGTACGGTAGCGCCATGCCTGAGCCGGTGAGGCGATTCAGCGATGCGTATGGCGGCAGAGCGGCCCGCTATCGTGAAACGGCCTCAGCGGGCGAACTGGGGCGAATGGAGAAGTGCTTCGACTGGACCGCTCTTCCTTCGCAGTCCGACCGAGAGTTTCTGTATGCCTGGTCATGGGTGAAGGTGCGCACCGGCCTGACAATTTGGGCCTTCGCGAAGAAAAACGACATGAGCGAAAGCACTTTGCGCCGAGCTGTAAAGGCTATCCGCTAGCGGATAGGCTAAACCAAAATAGGCAAATTCGGCGTGTGGCCCCGATTGTGTCGTGACGGAAAATGAGCGATTCATCGCATCAACAACGGTAACGTCCGAGAAATGCGCCACGGACTGGCGAGCATTGGACGCGAGGCCGCAGATCGACCCTGCTCTGCCGAAACGCCGAGTACTCGACCCCCGGAACCTCCGGGTGCGGCATTCAGAGAAGAATCGGAGCCTCGGAGCGCGGTAGGAGTGCAGCAGGCAGGACAAACGGTAAGTCGCGTCGCTCACAATCCGGAAGTGCCGAGGTAGGGGGATTACTTCCCGATGTTCGCGCGGACCCAAGCAGTGACAGCTTCGTGCAGTTTCACGCCCGCCCAATCGCTCGAAGGTTTGATTTCACAGACGAAAAGCCCGTCGTTGCCGCCGATCAGTGCCCTGAGCATTTCGCGGATTGTCAGGGCATCGCCATTCAGGTTTCCAATCCACAACGATTCCAAGGGCCGGACACAGTTCCATTCGCTCAACTGCTTGGTCAGCGCATCATAGTTCTTGGCCGTCCGGGGGTCGTAGCTAATCATATAGGCGGGCATGGCGCACTCCTTTTTAGCTTCAACGGATCGACGACGACTTCTATTCTCCGCCAACATAGATCGGGATAACAGTTTGGAATGGCGGCGCTGAAGGGAGCGCAGACGTGATGAGCAATCTCCCTGCATGCGGGTGGGACCGGTGTGCGGCAGGACCGTGGCTGGTAATATCGCTGGAGCCGTTTGTTCACTGTCCAAAAGGCGTGGTCGATGTGTCGGCTCGTGAACTGTTCGTTGACTGTTCCCGAAAAGTTAGCATCCAGAAATATAGTGCAGTGGTGCCCCCGGTGTGCCACCCGATGGTGGGGCCTTTGCGCTAGCAATACGCAGTGTCGACAATAGGAGCATGCTTGGGGGCACTTCAGCAGTTCATTCACCATTCATATGCGGCGTCGTACGTCCGTCTTCTCAGCTCAATTGCGGGCTGTTTTTGGGAGAAGACATTTGTTTAAGCTTGCCTCTGTTTTGATTGCTGCTGGGATACTCACTGTTGGCGCAGGCGCTGCCAATGCTCAAACAGTTGGGGACTGGGTGCTCGGCAACTACCAAGGTGCCGGGTACTGGTTCCCCGGTATCGTCGACAAGGTTTCCGGTAACAAGGTTACGATTCGCTATGACGACGGCGACAGGGAAACGGTCTCGCTCAGCGAGGTGCGGCCCTACGACTGGATGATCGGCACTAAGGTCGAATGCAATTATAAGAATGCCGGCGAGTGGTACTCGGGCAAGATCGCCTCTCTCGCTGGCGAGAAGATCGGCATCGCTTACGACGATGGCGACAAGGAGACGACCAAGACCGGTCGCTGCCGCACCAGATAAGCTAGCAACGATCGTAGACAAATCAGCCCGTCGCCTCACCGCGGCGGGTTTTTCGTTTCACCCCAGCAGAAAGGAACCAGCATGCGCATGACCCGAAGTCTGATCTATGCCGGCCTTGCCGTTGCGGTAATGGCCTTCGCCATCTCGGCGCCCGCCGTCGCGGCCACACCCACCGACCCGGGCATCTACAAAGCCGTCAAGGCCTCGATCGAGGCGCCGGCAATCCTCCAGGTCTATGACGATCACGTCGCGCTGACCTGCGAAGCGCCGGCTACCATCGTGGCCCGTGCCGGCGGCCGAAGTTCCGTCGCGCCGTCCGGTCTGACCGTTGCCAGCACGCCCGTCGCCGTCGATGCCTACATGCTCATCGACCCTGACATTCGCTGCTGAACCCGGCAGAGGAGGCGCCCCGCGTAGGCGACGCCTCCTCACTACAGAGCCGGATTAGAGCGTTTTGCTAAGTTCTTCGCTGCAAAGAGTCGCAAGCGCGGAATTTGGCGTATCCGTACCAAGTGGGGTTGCCCACCCGGCCTTTTCCACGACACCCCGTCGGCTGTAGCCGGAGGCAGCTTTCACTTCCGCAAGCACTTGGGTCGCCGCGGGATCGGATTTGGATTTCTCAATGCAGTAAGGCACCAATGCCGTTGCGATGCCGGAACTGGTTTCTGAAGCTGCGGCCTTTGCTGAAGTTGCGCCAGTGACCCATCCGCCCCACGAGAAGCCGATAATAGCCAATGCGATTGCTCCGATGCCTGCTCCATACAGGCCCGGTTTAGTCCATGTTGGAATATCCAAAGTTGTTCCGCCTTGATATTGGCCCGCATGATTGCAAGCGAGTGGACGGTAACACCAAAAGAAAATTCAATGGCACGGAAAGTGACTCCGTAGAAAATTCATATTGTGGAGTGCGACATGATTATAGGCCGGAAGAAATTACTTTCTTTTGGACGGCGGGTTAGCTCATGCTAGTCCAGAAAAGTGCTCGGCATGAGAAGTTCGCGCAGCGTTGATCCGAAAGCAAGCCACTGGCGCGTGTCATATCCTGGCGCGCGTCGGTAGACCGTAGGGCCGGAACACCCTACGGCCAACAGTCATCACCCGGTTAACCGCCCATCTGAGCGACACGGTTCGCCATCCAGCCTATGTAGGCCGTGCGGGTCATGGCCCGGCGCTTCGCCTCGCCGTCGATGAATGCCAGCGTTCCCTCTTCCAGAAAGAGGTTGATGCGAACCGGCTTTCCACCAGGGCGAATAAGCGGGACAGCGGTCAATGTCGCGCCGGCCGGAACCTCGACGGCTTCGAGCGGTGAGGGGCGCGCCAACTGCGTTCCGAGTTCATCGCAGCTCCGGGCATAGTCCCGCAGAGAGTCTTCAGCATTCAATAGCGCCGCGTCGATGGTCTCACCCATCGCCACGACGCCATCCAGATCGGGGAACGCGACGCCATAGGCGCCGGCCTCCCCGTCGATTAATGCAGGATATCTGAACATTCCGGCCCTCCTTGGCACTCTTTCATAGGTAGGCGTTGAGAAACACTTGACGCGCTGATCATGAGATTGGGGAGGGCTATACAGCCACCCCCTTTCCTCGCGATTGATCTGGCAACCCCTGAGGTGACTTCCTTGTGCCTTGGCACTTGTGTGTCTCCCTTTTCAGGGTGGCGGTAGACATCGTGGTTTCCGCCGTGTCGCTCCAATCGCCATCCGTCTTACTTTAGACGTTTGATGATCTTTGCCGTGTTTGTCTTCATCACCTATCCGTTGTTTCTATGAGTAGATATATGCTCATGCTTGAGGTGGCCTTCAAAAGGAAATGAGTAAATATTTGCGCATTCCTGCTCCTTCTTACGGATAGGCTAAGCACCATCCGCCCGATGCCCTCAAGCAATCTCGAAAAGGAGCCCGTCATGATCGGAATGAACCTTCGTTGCCCCATCACCGGTATCACCGGCACCGTAGACGCCCAGGTCGTCCAGCCTGACGGCAAGGGCCTAGCCCGCATCTGCGATCACTGGCTGGGTACTGACGGCCTGGTCCCGACATAACCCGGCAGATCCCGCAATCTCGATAGGAGTACGACCGATGACCATCCGTCGTCCGAATCCGGATAAGCTCATCGTCGGCCCGAATGACGTCGTCGACTTCGGCGGTGCCGTTGCCGGTGCTTCATCATCGTCGTCGTTGAAGCTACCAAACCTCGCCTGCGGTCTATGCCTGGGATGCGGCAACGGAAGAGCAGGATGTTGCCATTGAGGAGTGGGACCCGGAAGTCGGCGCCGTCAAGGTGCCGGGCGTAATCTCGCTTTCCAGCGATGCTTCCACGGTCATCATCACCGGTGGCGTTTCCCTTGCCCGCGTCCGCTTTCATTTCGATCCATCCCTTTCGTCGGCGGTCATCTCCTATGAATGGCAGTATCGAAAGGGTGCCGACCTCTGGCAGACTGGCGGGTTGATCGATGCCGAGATGTTGGACGGCGGCGGTGACGTTTTCGGCTTTCTCCTGCCGGTCGAAGTCGGATCGTCGTACACGATCGGGGTCAGGGCGGTGTCGCCGGTTGGCGCCTCGGAATGGGTGGAATCCCTGCCCATCACCGCGTCGGCGGGCACGTATGCGGCCGGACCGCCTACGCCTGTCAGTGCGATCGGCGGGGCCGGCCAGATATCGGTGACATTCAAGGCTCCGAATGTCGGCGCCTATAACGCCATGGAAATATGGGTGCGACCGTCAACAATTCAGGAGCCGCTTCCCTGTTGTTCGGGCCTGTTTACGGCTCTGCAAACGCCGTCGTGACGGAAATCCAGACCGGCCTCGGCTCTGCCGTCACGCGCTACTACTTCGCTCGTTCGATAGACCGGAACGGCAATCCATCGCCCTTCAGCACATCGTTCAGCGCCACCACAACCTGACATTCAAAATCCGGAGAAAACCATGGCTCTCACTCCCTATGTTCTGCCGGTTGTAACCGGTGGAGACGGTAAGAAGCGCGCCCGCAAGGATCAGCACGAGGCGGCGATCAATGGCGCGATCTCCGAACTGAAAACCGTTGTCGATGGCAAAGTTAACAATGAGATCGGCTCGGGGGCGTGTGCTCGGCCGATCTTCCGCTGGTATCGGACCGGTCGGCTCCCTCGTTGTGACAGGCGGACTGGAAGCGGCGTCGGGTGATCTCCGTATAGCCAACGAAGGAGTGACCGCGCCAAAACTTGGCTCTGGTTCCGTCTTGAACAACAAGATGGCCGATGTGCCAACGAGCACATTCAAGGGGCGGATTGCGGGCGACACTGGACCGCCGGCGGATTTGATGGTCGCGCAGATGAAGACCGCGCTTGGCATCGCAACGCTTGAGTCCGGCCTCAGCAACGAGATAACGGATCGGACTAATGCAGACACTGCGGAAGCCAGTGCGCGCGTCGCCTCGCCAGCGTGACGTGATTACAGAGACGTATGCCTTGGCATCACCCCGGCAGGCGACATTCTCGCCATCTACACGGACCTGCCAGTTGGCGGTGGTGCCACTCCAGTTCGCCGGATGCGATCGAAGGACAGTGGGCGAACCTGGCAAACGCAATCGGTCATTTACACCCATTCCAGTACTGGCGCGCGAGCGTACGGGCGCATCAAAGTCGTGCCTGGCGACGGCAAATCGCGTCTGGCGTTCACGATGTATCGCAGTGACACGAATGACGTGCGCCTCTGGCTTTCGGACGACATGGGCGACACTTGGGCAATGGGTGCGGCGATCTTCTCCGGCAGCGCCGAAAACGAGACCAAGGTCGCCTTCTGGGGCAATAGCGGCGTTGCCGTTGGCCGCAAGAATTCGGCCGGCATGTCTGTTGCCGTCACTCAGAACTACGGCTCAACCTTGGTAAAGCTCGCCGACGTGCTGGACAGCGTCACGGCTGACGTTGCGCCTACCCTCGACATTGTCCGGGATCCATACGGCACGGTCCGGGTCGTCTTGGGCGTCTGCAGCCGTGCAAACGACACCTTGCGCTGGTTCTCCGGTACCCTCAAGGACGTGCTCGCCAATGGTGGCGATGGGTTCGATTCATATTTCGACAGCGCCACTGATATGGCCGCCACAAGTGGTTACCATGTGCCCCAGCGCCTCCCCAGTGGCGAATTCGCGGTGTTTGAAGTGAGAGAAGACAATTCCGGCGGATGCGTGCCTCGGCTCAGGCGAATGCAGCTCGAAAAGTCGATAATGCTTGCGCGCAAGTGGACGCCGCGGCTTGTGAGCAGGAGCACGATGAGCGCCCTCGGAAACGAAGCGACCTATAGCTCGCAGTTTGGACGCTATGACCGACTGGGGGATCTCATCCGGTTCGAGGGATACCTCCAGATCGC